>JAGLXK010000154.1 GCA_023132955.1 Candidatus Heimdallarchaeota archaeon | reverse complement strand
CCGACCTTCTTGTCAAGAGGACTTTAACAAGTCCTTCTTACGGACAAACATCCGTAAGCAATCTTTTCTTTTCTCTTTCCAACCCGGGTTCCAATCCCGGTCTAATATTTTTAAGCTATTGGCTTTACCTGTGGCATCTTTTTGCCACACTTATGGTAGTATTTCATTCTCTGCAGTAAAAAACAGCTCACTTGCCACACTTCTAAATAAATTCGTTAGAACCCTTCTACCCCCCGTTTTTTCTGTTTTTGTTTTTTCTAATTCACTTCTTAGAACTGTGCCACAGTTGACCACTTGGTCTCTTTTTTGCCACACTTCTGAAATAAATCGTTTCACGCTCTTAGAGGAGGTTCTCTGCTGTGACTAAATCTGTTGACAGTGGCAAGGATGCCACACTTGTTGAACTTGTAGGATCTATTCCTGAGAAAATTATTCGTTATCTTACTCTTATCTTTCCTGAGACCAAACAGGCTGTACTCATTGCCCAATCAATAAACGAGCAAAGAGCTTCGGTGAGAAAGGCTTTAAGAAGATTGTTTGAACAAGGCCAACTAGAAACTCCATCTAAAGGCAAGTACAGACTTTCTAATGATTTTTTACAGTTAAGTGGCAAAACTGCCCCCTCCTGTGGCATGGAAGTTAAAAAAATCCCTAACTTCCTTAGAAAGCAACTTCCACCTGAATTACACTTCTTACAGCTAGGTTATCCTGTTGAAAGTCATGGGTTCCATTTTTCAGCTTATCCTGTAGAAGGAAATTACAAAAGGATCTATTTTGAGGAGAAATTCAAAAGTGGAAGAGTAAAATTTGACTGTTATCCTGACCATGTTGAAATAAAGTTTGGTTGTAGCGATGATCCTTTGGATGCTATTGAATTATGTTACCTTTATGATTTTATCCTGGAGAAACTTACTCAGTTATCTGGAAAGGACAACCATAATGTGATCTGTAAGCAACATGACCTTCACCAGGACAGACATGATTTTTCATATAAGGGGAAAAGGATTACATTAGAAGTTCTTCAACAAACACTTTCTCTTGCTGCATATGAAAAATCTAGAAGGAATCATCCTCTGGTCCAGCAAGAAAATTTTCTAAGAAATGAATCAAGAAGTAGTTTTCCTGCACGAATTCCAGATATAACTTTTGCAATGGCGAGAGTATCAGCTGGAGTACTTACAGATCTTTCACAAAAGAATCTTAATACAACAATGGATGCAACTCTACGACAAATCAATTATGAACGATTTACTTATCTTAGTGATCTTAAAGAATCAGCTGAAGGTATTGCAGCAGCTGCATCTAGAATTGACATTAATTCTGAGGAACAAACTGCAGCAACTTTCAGGATAGAAGATGAACAAAGAGAAATTAAAGATATTGCAGCATCAATAGATGGTTGGGCAGGTGCTATAGCTGAAAATACACATAGACTTGTTGATGCAACACTCGAAACTAAGGAACAATTGATAGAAGATCACGATAATCTAGAACTTCAACTTATACATCAAAAAAGTGAGTTTGAAATCCTCAATACAAAGATTGATCTCTTGATTGATGATAACACCTATGAACATGAAGAAGTTTTTACTCGCTTACAATATCAGGAAGGATTGTTAAACGAAATTCTGCAGAAAGAAATACCTGAACTAGGATTGCACTTACTTGAGTTTTTAGCAGAGAGTCCTGGAGGATTAACCTTTGATGAGATTCTCTCCAAATTTAGGAGAAATAATATTCCCCTATCGAGGGGAAGGATCAGTCAATTAGCTTCAGAATTGAAAAAACACATTCACAGGGATAAAATCTATACAGGAAAGAGAGGGAGACCTAAACACAAATTGAAATTAAAAGAAGATGATGAAAATTGAGTGAAATAGAAGAATTAGAAAGACAGATCCAAATCAAAACAGATATTTTAGAAACCAGTCAAGAAAAAGCTTTCCGAGATAGAATAGATCTATTTATTCTAAAGCTACTGCTGAAAGAACAGATTACCAGGAG
>JAGLXK010000153.1 GCA_023132955.1 Candidatus Heimdallarchaeota archaeon | reverse complement strand
CATTAAGGATTCTGTCTTTAAGTTCATCTTTGTTCATTCAGATCCTTCCTTTAAAATATTCTCAAGATAATCCTTAATCTCATAGTAACTTTGGCTAATTCCTGCTTTTCCTCTCTTACTCTCGGTATCAATAAAGAGCTTTAAACCTTCAATTAGATAAGAAACTTCTTTGTTTTGCAAATGTAATTTAGTAGATATGAAATCATGTTTGAGTTCTCTCAATTCCTCGTCTTTTTCCTCATCGCCTAAGATTCCGCATTCATCTAATTTTCTTTCAAGAGTATCTTTGAGGTAGTCAACATCTAATTGTTTGTCAAGATTTATCTTTTGGAGATCAATATAATAATTGAAAGTCCCTGTAAGTAAAAGCAGTTTGTTGTTTGAAAGAATCACTTCGTTGATAAGTAATTCTTTCAATTTCTCTAAATATTTGTCACTCATTTTCTTCTACCTCTGTTACTACTACCAAACCTTTTAGGGTAAGGATTTTTAAGCAAATATCTACTGAAGTATGTTCAAAATCAACATGAGAATAGCCATCTTCATCAATGAGTTTCTTTCTGATCAGTTCATATCTATAGTTCTTAACAGTAGAGGGTTTCAGATTCAATATAGCAGCTATTTCATCAATGGACTTTCCCAAAGTGTTTAAAAACCAGATAGCCATCTTGTTTCTAATTCCTGTTTCATTTGGTTCGGTGTTTTCTTTGATATAATCCATGATAATATGATATTCTTCAGGAACAGAAGTATCACTTCTAAATTGTTTCTTTAATTCTTCTAATTCGCTCATTTTTCTACCTCTTTTAGTGTTAACTCTATTTCCTTGTAAGTTTCAAACTGAATGAAATTAGTCTTAGATTCCCTTTCCACAAAACAGAAAGAAGTTATGTTAAATCCCATGTTCTCAAATAGTTTCATTAATTTCATAAAACCTTCAAGAGTCAATCCTTCAACGTTTATTTCATAAGTCTTCATTTTTGTTCACCTAAAAATTCACTTAGTTTATGGTCCTTCATATGAGGATTAATCTCATAGAACTGCAAATCTTTGTCGCAGATTGTGCATCGATAAACAGTTATCTGTTCTTTTTTAACAAAATCATCAAAGTTGAGTTGGATATCAGCTGATTCAGTTGCTGAGGGTTCTTCATCAGATTGGAGTAGCAGGGGTTCCAAGGAAAAATCAATTCCTTCAGCTGTTTTACAATTAGATCCGTCAATAAAAGCTTGAATAGATTTTTCAACTAAAGGAGTAATGTAGAATTCATTATCTTCAAAATCAGCAAAATCAGCTAAAGTATACTTTATTCTGGAATAGAGCTTGGTCCAATTAGGATTTTTGGAAAAACCTTTTTCAACTTGAAAAGTGTCGAAAAGAATTTTGTAAGTTAAATTGGTTAAAGTGATTTTGAAAGTGTGATAATGAGGATATTGGTTATCTTTCCTGTAATCTTGGAAAGAATCAAGAAGTTTTTGGAGTAGTTCAGGTTTAGTAAAAGTCATTTTACCAGGAGAATCTTTTTGAGTAGAATTTTCTAACTCAGAAATCAAGTGGATTCCTCCTGGGGTTCTCTTGGCTTACTCTGTTGTTTGGTATATTCATCAAACAACTTTGGTTCTTTTTCAGCTAGCTCCTCAAGAAATTCATCAAAAAAACCTTGATAGAACAAAGCGTCAATTTTCTCATTAATAACCACAACAGGAGTAAGTTGCTCTTTCACTATGATCTTATTATATTTCTCAGAAACTAGTAATCTAACTAATTCGGAATCATTCTTAAGACCACAGTGTTTCTTGACGACAATTAATTTTTCTTGTAAATCGTCATCAATTCGCGTACGTATTTCATTAGACATAATGCCTCATAATGTCATCCAATACCATCATATAAAAACCCATCGGCATTTTGTCCGTTTATGTGTCTAAATACCACAGCCAGATTTAAAACAATGTGTCCATTAATGTCTATTAATGTCTAACGATGCACAAGCATTTGAAATAAGAGTAAGGATTGGTAAAAAGTTAGGTGAACTGTTCCAAGAAGTCAAAAACAATTATATGTTAGAAAATAATTCAGAAATTGTTAGACTATTAATTAAAGAGAAATATGATGAACTTCAAAAAGAGAAGCGAGCTGTTGATCTGTCTTTAAAGGAAGAAAAGAAGTAGAATTGAAAGAATAGGTTAGGGGAGAGAAAAAGGATTGAATACAAATGGTAAAGAGGCAGGTTGCAGAATTCAATAATAAAAAAGGATGTTGGAAATGCCCTTTTTGTAATGGTGATTATGAGCAAGTAGATCTTTTATATGGTCATATTTATCGAGATCATAGAAATAAGATTTATTATCTGAATCAGAGATTAGACCAATTTGAACTAGAGAATGGTACAATAGTTTCTGATCATCAGTGTGGAATTTGTCTAAAAGATGGTATGTCAAAAAAAGATCATGTAATTAGACATTTAAGAACACATGATGGTAAAGAGCTAAATTTTTCAATGGATATAGAAGAAAAAGAAAGAAAGAAAATCATTTTTTCAAAACTCCAGGTAATGACTTCAAAGACAGCCTATAAATTTCTAATTGAAATTGGGGGACTTAAGAGGGATGTAATCGCTTTTGATAGAAAAGAAGCACCAATAAGGGGCGATTTTAAAGATATAAGAGAACATCTAGGACTGTATGAACCAAATCAAGTTTGTGATCAACTAGTAAGTCTGGATAGTAATGAATATTATTTTGCAGAATTTACTTCTACTGATGTTAGAACAGCAATTGACCAATTAGAATCCACAATAAAATGTTGTTATTCATATTTTAGTGAAAATATTCCTTATGCAGTATTGTATATAAAATACTTTAATGAGTTTATGAAAAAAACGTTTAGGAGAAATATACACACTTGGCTCTTAGAGAATAAAAGTAAGACAGCTAATAAACAAATTTATATAAGAAATACTCCTATATTTATTGCACAAAAAGATGATAAAATGAAAGATTTACTCAGGAAAATATGTTTATATTTATCCGATTAATATAATTATTAGAGAGGTGTAATAATGGTTATAGCATTTCACACTCTAGATAGAAAAATCAATTTGAGTGAAAATATTACTAAAACTCTAGAAATACTTTATGAAATCATAATAAGTGCTTGTGATTGGTATAAGGAAAAGTATTGTACAGTTTGGGAAGGCGATCCTTTAGATTATCTTGAACAAGAAGATTTGCTTTGGCCAGATGATGCATCGATAAAATCAAAAGTTATCATTAGCTATGGAGAGAGTACTTTGAATGATTTGAATATAAATACTGTCATTTATATTGATCCTGATAATACTCTGAAAGATGTTCCTCCAATTTTCATTTCTTTCAATCCTCCAGCTGTTTCTGATATAGATTTATTGGTCTTATTAGATGAATGTATAGATATCCTTGAAGAATCCGCTAAAGTATTATGGTTAAGACTACTTGATTTTCCAATTGAAAATACTAGATTGGTTATTTCTGAAACTTCAGATGCTATTCTTGCCCTGTAT
>JAGLXK010000152.1 GCA_023132955.1 Candidatus Heimdallarchaeota archaeon | reverse complement strand
CAGCTACCAAGATGGGTGCAATCTTAGCAAATGCTACAGAATCTCAAATAGATAATCTGGGATTTTTTGGTAAAAATGCAGGAATAGCATTCCAAATTGTGGATGATATAATTGGATCATTTGGAAATGTTAAAAAAACTGGAAAACCCATTGATAGTGATATTAAAGAGGGGAAGAAAACTCTATTACTTATTAAAACTCTTGAATTTGCAGATGATTCAGAAAGAGAAACTCTGGGAGGAATAGTAGGAAATAGAAATGCTAGTAATGATAATATAGAATCTGTCAGAGAGATTTTCAGAACTACAGGTGCTCTGAAATACTCAAAAAACAAAGCTGATGAATTATATAAATTAAGTCTGCAGTATCTAGAGAAAGCTGAACCAGCACTAGATCAGAAACATAAGCACTATCTCATTGAAATTGCAAAAAAAGCTGTAAATCGAGATAGTTAGTAGGGATTCTTGATGGATTTGCCAACAGCTGAAATTGTTTGTTTAGGAAATGAACTATTAATAGGTGTAACTATTAATACAAATGCTACATTCATCGGTGAACAAATTACGAGACTAGGAATAGAAGTTAGACGAGTTACAAGTATACGAGATGATTTGGAATTAGCTGTGGAATTCTTTCTTGAATTATTCGAAAGAAAACCTGATATTGTTATTGTATCAGGAGGTCTTGGTCCAACATATGATGATATCCAATTAGAAGTTCTTTCAAAAGCGACAAGTATTGAATTGATAAAAAATTCTAAAGCTCTTAAACAAATAAAGGATTTTTATGAATTGAGAAACTTATCTCTAACTGAGGATAGAGTGAAAATGGCTTATCTTCCAGTTAATGCGATAGCTTTTGATAATGATGTTGGAAGTGCTCCCGGATGCTATTTCAAATATAAAGAAATGAACATCTATTGTTTACCAGGGGTACCAACTGAGATGAAAGATATTATGAATAGACATGTCATTCCTCAGTTAAAGGAATTGAATCGAAGTGAACTATTCGAGAAGAAGTTTCAGATTTTTGGTTGCGCAGAGAGTCAACTTGCTCCTTTCATTAAAGATCTAAAGGATGAATTTGAGAACCTATACATAAAATCTCATCCTGCTTATAAGGATAAACAAGGGATTGTTATTCATATATCAGGAGTAGGAGATAAAGCTAAACCCCTGGTCAAGACAGCGATAAAGAAATTAAAAGAATGTTTTGAAGACAATTTTACTGAAGCTAGAATAATGGATTTGGAAGAGTAGATAAAATGGCAAAAAGATATTATACAATTTTTATGTTAGGTACCGCTGGTAGCGGAAAAACAGTTTTAACAAGGACCCTTCTTGATTGGTTCAACGAAAAAAAATTAGATGTTATTACACTTAATCTTGATGCAGGAGTCAGACGATTACCCTACAACCCCGATATAGATGCAAGAGATATTGTAAATATAGATCACTTGACTGATAAACTAGATTTGGGACCAAATGGTGCTATGATTGCCAGTATGGACCTTATTGCAACAAAAGTTGATACTATTCGAGATGAGATTGATTATATTAAGCCCGAATACTTACTTATAGATACACCAGGTCAAATTGAGTTATTTGCTTACAGAAGCAGTGGAAGGTTAATTTCCTCAGTTATAGCTGAAGGTAGTCAACCAGCTTCTATCTTTTTAATTGATCCTTCTCTTGCTTTAAGACCAGAAGGATTTTCTAGTATTTTATTACTCAGTGTTTCAGTTGCATTTCAATTGGCTTTACCTCAAATAACTGCTATATCAAAGTCTGATATAATTGAAAAAGCTCAAATGGAAAATCTCGATAACTGGATTGATTCTCCAGAATCATTAGTTACCGATTTACAGAGCAGTGGTAAAGTTTCCTTATCTCAACAACTGGGTATGAGCATTATAGACATTTTGCAGCAGTTTAAATCCACAGGTGATTTGCTTCCTATTAGTTCAAATACAGGTCACAACATTGACACACTAATCGCGTTGTTAGAGCGAGATTGGGGTCAAAGAGATGATTTCTATGAATAAAACCATAGCAAAATTAAGTCCCATATCTTCTCTGTCTTCTTTGATATGTTCTAATTGCTCTCCACAAATCTATTTTTCTAAAAAGTGGCCAATGAACCTCTGCAAAATAATATTCAGAAAATGCTGATTGCCATAAAAGAAATCCTGACAATCTTTCTTCTCCCGACGTTCTAATGATTAAATCAGGATCTGGGATACCGTCAGTGTATAAGTGATTACTGATTAATTCTTCATCAACATCATCAAAGTTAATGCTCCCCTCTTTCATTTTATCTAATATCTGTCTCAATGCGTCTACAATTTCTGCACGACCTCCATAAGCCATACAAAGATTGAGAACATATTTATCGTGATTTTTGGTTGCATCTTCTGTTAATTTTATCTCTTCTTGTACATTTTTAGGTAGTAGGTTTAATCTTCCTAGAACATTTACTTTTACTTTATTTTTAGCTATACGTTTGTCCTCTCTGATTCTTCTCAAATTTTCAACTGCAAGTTTCATAATGGCTTCTACTTGCTTCTTAGGTCGCGAAAAATTTTCCGTTGAAAATACCCAACAGGTAATTACCTCTACCTCTAATTCCCAACACCAATTAAGAACCGCTTCAAGTTTTTCAGCACCAAGTTCATAACCCGTTTTATAATCAATACCCATCATTTTACTAGCTCTTCTATTTCCATCTAAGATAATTCCAATATGTTTTGGAATAGGTTTGTTTTTTATTTCAGCAAAAAGTCTTTTCGCATATATTTTATAGATGAATTTGGGTATTTGTAATCGCATAAAATAAACCTACTTGAGATTTTTCACATTTTCAAATGATTGTTGATGATTTTAGGAATAGCTCTTTATTAATCCTTTTTTTGGTTACTTTTTCCAAAATTAACTTAATAGATACAAGATTGTCTATTTCAGATCATTCCATTTTCTACTAGCAATCTAAACTCATCAAGAGATAGATTTTCTCCATTTTCATATTTCTCGAATGCTTTATCAACACTTTCTTGTATATTAGATTTGATTCTTTCTCTAATCTTTTTTCTGTGCTCGTTTTGAGCTTCCTTGAGTTGCTTCTTTAGCTCATTTTTTTCGGTAACCTTTGAAAGAAAATCTTTATGATAATTATCTGCTTTTTTCTTGTTATTCAAGAAATCCTTATGATAGTCATTTGCTTTTTTTCTCAAAGCATTAACTTGTTGAAAATGTTGATTCATTAGATTGTGATAAATTTGGGATTCTTTTGCATAATCAACTATTTGAGAATGTAATTTATTGATTTGTTTTTGGGAGGATGAAATTTTTTTCCATAATTCGGTTTGATGAGTTGTGATGTGAACTTCTTCTGCTAATCTATTTAGACTTTCAGAGAGTTTTTCCAAAATCTGAATCATCTCTTTCTCTTCTTCAGGTTTCAGAACACTTGTTTGCAAATCCCATTCCAATTTGTCTATCTTGCTGCTAAGATTGCTCATACTTCTTCTTTTTTTTTGAATATCCCCTTTATCTAGGAGTTTCTCTTTCTCAACAATTTCTTCTAGGGCCTCCTTATTAACATGTAAACCTTCAAACAATTCTTTTTGTTTTAGCTTTAATTGCTTAACTTGAGTGTTTAAATCATCACGTTTAACTGTATATTCTTTAGCTTTTTCCAATAATTGATGAATCTCTTCATTAATCTCATTTCTTAATCCAAGAGAATCTTTTGTGAGCTGGTTAAATTCGTTTCTTTGATTCTTAAGAACAGTAATGTTTTCCTCTAATTTGCTTAGTTTTACTACTAAATCATCGCCTGCAAATTGTTCGTTAGTTAATTCTCCCATTTGTTCAGCTCAAATTCTGAAAAGTGATTGTTTTTAAAGGTTTTTCGTAAGATGACAATAGTTTTCGTTGTAAAAATAAATATTATTAGTTTGTACTGAATGAAATAAAATGGAGAAAAGTAAAGTCAGCTAAGTTGTCGTTCAACTTCTTGAGCTGCTCTAGCCATATCCAGAAATACTAAACCTAATTTTGCTTCCTTTCTAGCTGAAACAGTTAGTACAGCATTTTGTCCAGCAGCTAAAGTAATAATGTATCCGTAAGCGCCTTCAATGAAGATTTTTTCTAATTCTCCTCTTTGCATCTCCTGAGCTACCCTTTCCCCTAGAGAAAGCATTGCGGCAGTCATTGCAGCTAAACGTGCTTCTTCAATTTCTTGTGGTAGTACTGAAGCTATAGGTAATCCTTCTATTGATACAATTGCTGCGCTCTCAATTTCAGGAACTTTAATTTTCAGATCACTTAATGTAGTCTTTAATTCATTTGTTTTATTTTCGAATGTTATTCCAAAAGCCATCTGGATTACCTGCTTTTTGATTGCTTAGCTTTGCTTTATAAATTCAGCTATTACTTGTACGCTTATCTCAACATTGCTTTTAAACTTATTTGGTTGGGCAAGAGACTGCTCTAGATTAAAGCTCTTCTAGTTTTTCTTTTTGTTATAAAACATATTCTCGTATCTCTTCTGTTGTTAGAAGTTTTGCTATAATTTTTCCGATATCCATTATTTTTTTAAGCATTTTAGTTAGTTTTATTACATAAGATTAACACAATATTTCTTCCTTGTAAAAATGCTCAATTTTAGAATACCAGTTTCATTTTCTTACCAGTGAACTCAGCAATTCTCTCTTCAACAGATTTAGAAATAGATGCAATTTTATCATCAATTTCTTCCTTTTCTCTTCTAAGTGAGAGTGTTATACGGTTTCTATCAATTGTAAGATTATCAATCTCTTGTTCAAATTTTTTTATCTTAACAAAAAGTTGCATATCTTCAAATTTGTGATTTATAGCTTCATTTTGTTTTATAATGTATTGAGCTCTCTTCTGATTTTCTAACAGCTCATCATTAACTATTTCATCAATATTATCAAATGCTCTTTGAAGTTTTTCTTTCTTCATCTGAATTGAAGGGTCAAGACTTATTTCTTTTAGAGTCTGAAGAGCTGCTTTAACTTCTCGATATCCTTCTGATTCTTTAATGAAAAGACCTAAAGGATCTTTTATCAAACCCTTCATTATATCTTTATCATAATTATCTAAAATTATTTTCTTATTATCTGATGCTCTAAGTACCTTATTGCAGAGTTTTTTAATTTCAGAAACTTTATTGGAAATTGAAATTTCTATGTGTTCTAGTTCCTTTTTATTATTTTCCGATTGAATGAAACCTGGATGATTTTTCAATTCATTTAGCTTTTTCTTTTGCTTGTCGATTTCCTTAGTTAACTTCTCTACTTCATTTGCATGTGAGTTTATTTCCTCTTCTAGTTCATTGTCCCTTTGTACTAAATGAGTAAGATTTTCAATGTCATCGAGCACCTTCTCTTTTGGAACAATCTCTGAATAATTAACCATAGTTTTTGTTTCAAAGTGATGTATTTCTTCTTTAAGTCTTGTAAGAGTTCTATCCAAGCTCTTGACTTTATCTTTGTAAGATCTATCTCTTTTCAACCAAGATAAGTACTTTGCAAGAAAACTCATGTATGAATTTAATTTATTCTTTAGAACAGCTGCAAAATTCTCAAGGTTATTGTAAGTAATGTTTTCTGGAATTTCTATATCATCAAATAACTCGTTAGTTTTGATATAGATCGTTGTAGCATAATTTTGGTAAACATCAGGATCTTTTATATCAGAGTAATCAAAACGATGTGCAGAACTTTTTAATTCCTCAACTTTATCATTAATAGATCTAATTTGTTTTGATGCACTATTTCTATAACCAGAAAAAGATGAAGATACTCGACTATTAAACCATTCAAAGGCTTTCTCTAAAGTTAATTCTTGGGACATAGATGTCTACCTACGACAGATTTGAGCATATATAATTATAACGTTATCTAATTGGAAGATGGTGTATTTTAAATTATTTGCAGAAACAATGTTATTTCTATTGATTATTCACCTTAAGCGAAATTTTGTTAAGTAATCTTCTGAATCTCTCTTAATGAAGCCTGTATCTTTTATTTGTTGTGGTCACAAGAACATCATCTCTACTCACAAAGCCACAATGGAATTTACTACTGATTCATTTTTATCACTTAAGGGTGATTGCATTGTTGGGGTAAATTCATCTCTTAGTCTGAAGAATCTGCCAGAAGAATTCAAAGAGAAAATAAGAAGAGAAAATAGTCAAATCAAAATTGTTCTTCAAATAGGGGAGAATATAGAAGAAATTTTAGGACATGGCAATCCAAATTTACAATTATCTGATTCTAGGGCAATCATTGTAAGAAAAAGCTCGTATACTTGCCCCAAGACTTTAGCAATTAAAGCTAATAAAGCAGCTTGCAATATTTCTAAGGATATTGTTGAAAAGCTAAAAGATTCTGATTCTCTGCTTAAAGTTACTATTTATGTTGAGGAGTAATTGATGCTTCTAAGCACGCATGAATCTCCCTTGGAGCGCTCTCTCTTATCTTTTCAAAACTTATAATCTCCTCAATAATCCAATTCTGCTCATTTAGTTTCTCTTCTAGTATCTTCTTCATTTCCTCTAAAGGTTTTAAATCAGAAACAAATTGATAGAAGTATATAATACTACCAGGACTTGCTACATTACATGCCACATCAATATATTCGTGAGCTTTACCGGGTAAATTCAATATAATTCTATCTGCTTTGGGCAATGTATCTTTTACATGCCTACAATCACCGTGAGTTAGTATTATCATCCCTTTAGGCTTATTATTTTTAATTGATTTTTCTAAACACTTCAATGCATCTTTATTAATATCAATTGCATGCACGGTTATAGTTTTGCTCTTAGCTATGTGTAATGGAAAAGAGCCTACTCCTGTAAAAAGATCTATGATGATTTCTCCTTCTTTACACTTATCAGCTACTCTCTTATGTTCATGCCCTAGTCGAGGACTAAAATATGCTCTACAAACATTAACAATAATTTTTATTCCATGTTCAGTATGAGCCGTTACACATTTCTTTTCTCCAGATAAATATTCTATCTCTCTTATTCTCAATTCACCAGAGACTGCTGAAGCTTTTCGATAAACAGTTTTTATAGAGGGAAATAAAGAAAGAAGAGCTTTACCAAATTCAGGTTTATAAGATAGAATTTCTTCTGGAATATCAATAATAACAATATCTCCAATAATATCATATGCTTTAGGAATATACTCTTGCAGATTTTCAGGGATGGCATCTTTAACGGCTTCAAATAAATTCTTGGGTTGTTTTGCCTTTTCAATAAAAGCAAAAACATCAACACTGTAATCAAAATCTATAGCTGCTGATTCTAGTAAACTTCTGAGATTATCATCAGTAATGTTAACTGGGATTATTATAGTTTTATCCTTTCTGATAAACTCTAAATCTACGTTAATGATTCGATGTTTCCTAAGAATACTTAAAATGTTCTCGGCTTTAGAATACAGTATTTGAATACCAAGTGAAGTATATTTCATTATCTTTTTCCCTTAAAGAAAGCTTTTAAGACTTATTTCTATCTGTTGAAGGTATACTCGATTACCGATATATTAGTTTAGCGTGATTTAGGTTGGTTAAAGCGGTTCTTGTACTGAAAACTTCAGGTTCATGTAGATACTACAGAATCTATGATTCCCAATGGGCGTCTGAAGAGAAGAATGTAGAGGTAATCAGTTACATTACTGCAGTAACATCAATTATAAGTGAGTTTGGTGAAAAGTCTCCTAAACTAATTGAATTTGGTAATAACGAGATTGTTTGTGAAGCAAAAGGGGACTATATTCTCACTATTGTAAAAGAGAAAGGAACTTACGAATCCTTAGTAAATAGAGTAAAGAAGAATTTTCAGGATAATTTTCAACCTTTAGAGATAATCAAAGAAAGTAGTCCATGGATTGAAGATGAAGAATTTCTAGAGAAGGAAAGAGAAGGAATTTATTATTTCATGCGAAATCTGAATTTGATCATCAATAGACGAACAATCAACTCAAAGAAAAATAAAGCTGTTATTGTTGAAGTTGAAGATGATTTAGAAGAACCCCTGCTTATACAAGATGTAGATATGTTAATAACCTTAGAATCAGGACAGCCTGTTTTTCTTATGTTGACTTTATCTTTACCCTATGATGCAACACTCATAACTGCCTTTATGTCAGCTGTTCTAGATTTAGGTAAATCAATTGGATTAGGGGAACTAAAACTCCTTGAGAGCGAGAATATAATTATTTATGTTCAAAAAATTGAGAAAGCGTTCACTGTAGTTATATCTCAGAAGAAAGAATATCGTGCAGTTTATAAAAGGTTTGCAGAATTTGTAGCTGATCTTTGTAATGATTGGCTTTACAAGCAAGGAATTGAAATAGATGAAGCTTTTCAGATTTTTGAAGAGAAAAAACATTTTGAGGAAATAATTAAGATATTAATTGACACAGATACTTGGGAGAAGCATCTTATCAAAGAGTGGGAGAGAGATTATGCTGAACAATTAAGAATAGAAAACTGAATTTGTAAAAGCTAAATATGTAGTCTTCTTGATATGTTGTTGCTATTAAAAAGAGGAGAGAAATGTGATCAAGGTCAATAAGAAGGCTGTCTTGTTTATCCTAGTATCTTTAGTCCTTCTTCTATATCCAACTCATTTACAATCAGAAAATCAAAGTGTAGAAGAAAAGTGTGGCGAGCCTGGTCGGATTTGAACCGACGACCACCGGATTAAGAGTCCGACGCTCTACCTAACTGAGCCACAGGCCCCAAAGAAAGAAAAGGATTGGTTGTTACTTCTCTTCGTTTCCTTCCTAATCTCTTTTTTAATAAAACTTTCGTTTACTCTCCATTTGTTCAAGTTTTAGTTAATAATAATTGGTTTTTGTCCTCCAAATAAATTTTTAAACTAGTCTTGATCAATTCTAGAAGGAAACATCAAAATCTCTAGAGATTCGGATTATTTTTTGAGAGATATCTCCTTCCAATTTTGTTTTAAAAATAACTTCGATTTTTGGTGTTTTACAATTATGTTTTCTAAACACCTGTTGGATTTTCTCTTCTATACTCTTTGAAATAGTTCCTTTATCTGCATTAGTTTCTGGAATAACATGAATTACAACTTTACTATAGTTTTTCTGAATAGCTTGATATTCTTCAATTTCCTCAGAGCTGCTAATAATAGCACGTCTAATGAAGTCAGGAAAGATAAATTGCATCTCTCCATTATCGTTTCTTTGTGCCCAAAACAAATCATCTGATCTACCTAGAACTTGCTCAATCACTCTAAATGAAGAACCACACTCACATTTATATGGACTTGTTATGATTAAGTCGTTTAACTCATAGCGAATTATTGGTTGTGCAGTTCGATGCAAATCAGTGATTATCATTTTAAAACAAGGTTCTCCTGGGGGTGTTGGTGTTCCATCTGAATTTAAGGTCTGAACATATATCAAATCCTCATTAATGTGTAAAGAACCATGTTTACAAGACATAGCTATTGATCCCTCACTTGCTTGATATATTTGATGGATTTTACTACCATATATTTGTTCAAGCTTTTCTTCAATTTCTGGATAGAGTATTTCAGCATAAGAAATTACTCTCTTGGGGGAGATATTCAATCTGCCTTCGTTTATCTCGTCTGCAAGCATTTCAAGCATTGAAGGAGGAGCTGAAAGCACGTTTGGTTGAAGTTCTTTTAATTGATGTTTTATTTCATCTATTGTGTTTAATTGACTAATGTGAGTAAGTTTTTGTCCGAATTTGTCAATCTGAAAAGCAGGAGTTGTCACACGTAGAATAAATGCAATATTTAATCGTAAAGTTCGAGGAAAACTGAAACGTGAAAAAAAAGCAGCACGTAAATATTTTTCCTCAGAAGGACTAGTGATAACAACCCCCTTGTTACCGCTTGTTCCCGAAGACATTGCAACATTGTACTTTCCATATCGTTTATCATAATTTTGAGTTTCTTCATTCCTTAAACAAAAATCAATTAATTCCTGTTTTTTTAAACCAACTGTGTTATAAGTGGTTAAATTCTCCATCATTATTTTCTTATTAACAGTAGGGAGATTCCAGACATCTTTTGAATCCAACTTTCTGTAGTATTCTTTAAAAAAATCTGAACTATTTGTAGCGTATTGAACAATATTTTGAGATTTCTTTAATTGGTATTTCTCAAGTTTCTCTTTAGACATTGATTTTATACGCCTTCTGCATGCAATAAAGAAGTAGAGAAATGATTTTGTTTCAAAATCCACTATTATACCAACTGTATATATTATAGGTTGTAATAAATCAATAATAATAATAACTGTTTTGAATGGTCGAAGATGTTGCAAAAACAGTACGTTTCATTATTGACCAAGATGAAACCTCAAACATTGATCATATCCTCTTGTTGCCAGGTAAACAATAAGTGGAAATATCCTCTCCCTTTTTTGATTAAACCGCGTATAATTTTTTGAGAAGAACTTCTCTAGATAGGGATTGAAATGCTCTTTTTACTCCAATACCTTCAATGGCTATTGTTTCATAAACAGGTATATTTGCCCCCAAATTAAGAGAATCTACTAATTCTTTTTTTGGCATTGCATCAGGGACATCTCTCTTGTTAAGTGCAATAACAATGGGGGTTTCTGTTCCAATTTTATCTCCCAGTTCATTTTTCAGTTCCTCAGCAGATTCTATATTATCCGCTAACATTGCTCGAGATGAGTCTGCTACAAATAGTAACCCATCCACTCCCTTTAACACCAGAGACCTTTGATGCCTATGTCTTCTTTGTCCTGCTACTGTGTATATGTCTAGTATCACTGAAGATGTTGCCATAAAAGGACTGAAATCAAAATAGATAGTTCTTCCTGATGGATCTTCTATACTATTCAGTCCCCCCTTCTTTATACCAGTAACATCGGTGTGAAGTTTCTTCAGTAGTGTAGTCTTGCCAGCTAAGCTTGGTCCTACAAAGACCAACTTAAAATGCATTTTTCCTGATGCGTCTTTTCTCATCTTTTCCTCATCAACTTTTCAATGATGTCTCCGTGTTTAAGGCCTTCTTAACTTTTTTCTCTCAATACAATTAAAACATAATCATTTTCAGGAGCTACTAAAATTTCTCCATGACTTGTATCTAGGGTGAAGAAATTCAATTCTCCTTCATTTAGCTCAGTAACAACTGCCTTTGCCCTACCTACAAGTGATGCAACTAAAGCTGACACATTTTCTCTCATTTCCATGCTAAGATTTTGTGTGCTAGAGATTGGCAGTCCATCATTACTAGTGATTATTACTCCTCTTACTCCCGGATGTGACTCTAAGGATTTTAAAGTCTCTTCAAATTGTTTTTGTGATATCATTCGATAATCTCCTTTAATTTGGTACCAATTTAATTAATTTTCTCTCAAGATATTAATTCTATTATATACATACTATGAATCATTTTTAAAAACTTATGATAGTTTTCAGTGTCAAGAAATGTTTTTCTGGTTAGTTCTTATAGTTTTTTAAATGTGAAAAATAACAATTCACCAAAATATACATTAAGGTTAAGAAATTCTAGAAATTAATCGAATCATTACTCATGTTGGTTCTAATGACAGTTGATGAAAACATAATCGAAGAGAAGAAAAAGGTTCTCTCTAAACTTCGTTTTCACGATATTTCTTTTACAAATAGAATGATAGATGCCTTCATGAATGTTCCTCGAGAAGAATTTGTATTAGAAAAACATAGAAACAGAGCTTACATGGACACCCCTCTACCTATTCTCTCAGGGCAAACAATTAGTGCAATTCACATGGTTATGATTTATATTTCTCCTAAATGTACTGATCCAAAAGTAGGAGATAAAATCCTTGAAGTTGGGGCTGGAAGTGGATATAATGCTGCCATGTTCGCAGAAATGGTAGCCCCAAAAAATACCCCTGATCCTGGTCATGTTTATGCTAGTGAGATAATTCCTGAACTTGCTGAGTTTGCTAAAAAAAATATTGAAACAACAGGTTATTCTGATCGCGTAACAATTATTCAATCAGACGGTGGATTGGGTTATCTCGAAGAAGCTCCTTATGATATTATCTCTGTTGCAGCAGCTAGTAAAAGAATACCTCCACCTTTGTTAGAGCAGCTGAAAGTAGGTGGAATCCTTGTTTTACCTCTTGGAAGAACGTTTTACCAAGAACTGGTTATAATAAAAAGAGAATCTGAAGACAATTATTCGGAGAAAAAAATGGGTGGAGTTGCATTTGTACCCTTAACAGGGAAATTTGGCTAATTTCTTCTTTTAGGCAAGTTTTTTAACTAAAATATAGAAATTAACATGCTAGGTGAACACTTATGGGTGTTAAAAAAATAAGCGATCTTTTTCAAGGAACCCCCATCGATTTAGACCAACTGAGACAAAAGAAGTTAGCAGTGGATGCTTACAATATAATCTATCAGTTTCTAGCTTCTATACGTGGATATGATGG
>JAGLXK010000151.1 GCA_023132955.1 Candidatus Heimdallarchaeota archaeon | reverse complement strand
ACCAATCCTCAGTTTTTAAACCTGAGACAATTGAAGTTTTTGCTTGACCACCAACATCCAGAGGATGAAAGAAATAGTTCTTATCAGCAACGTCAGCAAAACCATTTTGAACTGCAATGTAACCTCCATCTTTTCCTGCTACATGTTTAATTTGGATTCTATTTATTTTAGGTTCATCACCAAACCAGTACTCGTTTGGAACTAACTCATAGGTTAGATTCTCTAAGTTAAACTCTGATATTCTATAGGGACCACATGAGATCAGGAGTTCATCACTAATATTGGTGGAAAATGGCTGTTGTTTAAAGATATCAAATCCGTATGTACTGACTAGAGGCTCTACAAGAGATTTCTTGATAATTCCAAAGTTTAAAAGCTCGAAAGAAGTATTGACAATCGGACTTGTATGGGCCTCTATGAGATTAGTAAAAGGTTGGTTTAGATTAAATATCAATGTGTTTGAATCAACTACTGTTACATTATCTATCATTGAACTATAAGGATTAGAATAAACTGTTAATTTTAATGCGGGTGTTTTTAGCAAATCGTAAGTGTATTTTACATCTTCAGCAGTTACATTATCTCCATTACTGAACTTTATGTCAGAACGAAGATTGATTGTTATATTATAACCACTTGAACTGATAGTAAAATCTTGAGCTAAATAAGGAATATACTCATGAGAAATTGGATCTCTTCTAAACAGAGAGCCATAGACACTTTTTATCCATTTACCATCAATGTAAGGAAGTGGAAAAATGAAATTATTTGGTATCCCTAAATACTGACCTATACCAGTTTCGTTGTACGGATGGATGTAAATCAATTCATCATCATAAGAATCTTCCCATGTTTCAGGATTAAATTCATTTTGACTAAAAAGGAAAGTATCAAACGAACTGATGTTTTTACTCAAGAGAAAGATATCACTAAGGTAGTAAATTGAAATAGCAGGTAATTCTTCATAGAGTATATTCTGCATTTTTGATAAGAAGTAATCAAAGTCAGTATAATTTCTAACATTTAGATATTGACTTTCGATTAAATCAAAAGTCACATTACAGAATTGACAAAAATTCCTCCTAGTGAGGGGACAACTGCATGAACTAAACCTTCCAAGAGGGCTCCAATCCAGATTCCACTGGCTTTGAAGAATGCAAATATCAAACCCTCCTTGTTCATAAGTTGGGATATAATCATAATCTATGTAAGGATAATTCCATGTTCTAAATGCTATTTCACTATATTCTGCACTATCATATTCAAGGATATCAATTCCCAAATATTCCAATTGGGGATAAATATACAATGAATAACCTGGGCATCTTACCTGAGAATCGTATGCGAGAACATAGAGAGAGAAGGTAGGATTAACTTCTTGTTCATTTGCCTTTACTACCAGAGGACTGAGAATTAGCAAAGCAATAGTAATTAAAATGATATTTCTTTTCATATTTTTTCACTTTCTTTCTTTTTAAATTTAGTTTGACATAAAATAGATACTGAGATTAATGAGAAGAGAGTAATAAGGAAAACTGTTCTATTTCCTGTTTGTGTAGGATGAAGGGTTCTACAACAACATGCTCCAAGACCCGCTTCTATAATATATTGAGCAGCTATATCAAAATCGTAAACATATGGATCAAGATTTTTGTTATGCCCAACACAAGCTCTTGGTATGTACGAAACTGCTGGAATCCCTAATCCCCTCAAAAAATCAAATGTTATATTTTCTCTTGGAATTATATGACTGATAGCTTTTCGAATACACTTTGCTGCTGTAGGTGTTCCCAATGGCGTTAATTCTCCTGTTCCAATTACAGGGTGTTTCATATTAATAGCTAATTCATAGGTAAAAGGAACGTCTATAAATTTTATATGATACGCTGGAGTAAAATCATGAATCTGTTCT
>JAGLXK010000150.1 GCA_023132955.1 Candidatus Heimdallarchaeota archaeon | reverse complement strand
TTTTTGTTTTAATCTGCAATCATCACAAATATATTTCATTTTATCAACTCAAAAATAATGATTTGCTGCCCTTATCTATTCGTGTGTAAAACTCTTTTCGACCACATCTTTGATATCGACAGGGCTTAGGTGGAGCTACAAATTGGTAAGTCCCACAACTCTTGCATTCAAAATAAATTCGTTGTTTCATTCTATCAACTCAAGAAAATCAGGGGAAAGGATAAGGATCGTCTAGCTGATGAAGTGAATTTCTAATCTCATAACAGCTTTTACAAATTTTCTCCTGTGTTACAACTAGCTCCTCAATATCTCTTTCTGGAAAGAATTTCAAACAATCCTCACACTGTATTTTTTTCGTTGTTTTTGTAATCATTGATTAATCCTCTTTAATGTCGATCCACTCATTACAGCTTTTGCAGAGTCTTGCAGAAATGTATTCGTGCCTTTTTGGACAGTAATACGCTTTTTCTTGATGAGAATGTTTTCTTAATTCTTCATTGCATTTTGGACATTTAGATATCTTCATTATTCCTCATCCTCTAAAACAGGTTTTCTTCTTGGGGGAAGTTTGATTTTATCAATAACCTGTGCTGTAAAAAGAATTGTTTGCTCAGCTTCTGAAGTGTCTATGTACTCTGCTTCATTAAGATATCTTTCACTTAATTTCTTAATTTTGTCTCTAAATTCATCAGTAGTCATTAGATCAAATGAATCAGTAAGAACGACATCAATAATTTGCTCATCCTTAACATTTTCAAGAACTTCTGCAATTATTTGATTGGTAATCTTTTCTAGAGCTTTTCGTATTTCAAAACCAATTTTCCATTTCAGAGCAATAAAACTAGATTCTTCTTCCTTGTAAAGAGGAATCCCTTCTTCTTTCATTCGCTTGACTATGTACCATAATAAGGGATTCTTGATGTTTCTTCTAGTAAGCATGGTTAAAGCGTTTAGCTCTACTCGCCATTTCTGTTTATCTTTGTATTTTTCAGCTTCAGGTTCAATAGGTAGGTCTAATTCTTCTACGTCTTTTTTTCTTAATCCAAGATCAACTACATTCTCAAATTTCAAATCTAAATGTTCAGTTCTTGTGCTACCTTTCTTAAAAACATCAAAGATTTGCTTTCCAGAATAATCAAAATCATGAACAACCAAAATAGGTTTATCAGGATAATGTTTAGCTATCTGCTCTCTTGTCTCTCTAGCACTTTGTCCTTGTCCTGCAAGAATAACCCAACCATAAGAAGAAAGTAGATCTAATTGACTAATAAAACCACTCTTTTCTATGAAAATAAATCCCTGACATCTATGAAAGAAAAACTCTCCTTCCTTCACAAAAGCAAGTCCCCTTAAATTAGCATTATACAAAGCATAACTAGGATCTTTACAAGTTGGTCTAACAATAGAGTGTTTTTTTTCCCAATCAGGCCATTTATTATCCCTGTAATGATTGAATTTCTCCAGAAAGTAATAATATTGCTCAGTAGTGATTCTTGTACCTATTTCTTTACTAAGAGCTTCTCGAATGTGATAAAAAGAATCACGCATGTGTTGTTCTTTTATCAAAGGATATTCAGCTAGAACGATTTCTTCTACAA
>JAGLXK010000015.1 GCA_023132955.1 Candidatus Heimdallarchaeota archaeon | reverse complement strand
ATGCAGGTCTTCGAGTATTCAAGTTTTTTATGGATATGTATTTTTCTCTCAAGGAAATGTTTAGAGTACAGAAGAAAGGATCTAAATGTGCAATTGTAATAGGAAATAACCATTTCAAAGTTAATGATTTCTATGAAGAAATTGCCAATGATGTGGTTCTAGAACAGATGGGCATAAGTCTAGGATACCAAAAGGATCGAGTTGTTCATAGAGAACTACAAAAATCTAGCGCTGGAAATATTAGAAAAGAAAGCATCATATTTTTACTTAAACCTGAATAATAACAATAACCATGTTATATCATTTCTTCTATTTTAACCAGAATTTCCTTTCCTTTAGAAGTTATTTGATACATTTTCCCCTTATGCCTATCTGGAGTTAAGCATTTGATGATATCTTTTTTCTCAAGTTCCTTTAATGCTCTGCTGACATGGCTCATCGCGTACGATAAACTATCAGCTATTTGTTTGGGGGTTTGAATTTTCATTGAAAGTAATTTCAATATTCCAAATCTGATTTTACTGCTGTAAACATAGCTTATTGTATTCCAGAGCACAAGCTTCAATAATTTTCATTTTATTTATTAATATTTACCATATAGTTACCAATATTTGGTAATAATCTTTTTTCATGAATTAAACTAGCAAGCTTGTGAATATAGAACAGTTACAAGAATTTGGAATAACAAGAGAGAACATTAGATCTATTACTAAAATAGTATCTAAAAAGATGCTGAAATTGAAAGAGCTTTTAATGGGTGAATATGGTACGCACCTCTCTAAAAAGAATCTCTCAGAAATTGTAGGGAAGCTTTTTGAAAAAGAGACTGCTGTATTCCTAACTAATAATACTCCCTACAACGTTTTAAACGCTCAAAGTGATAAAGATCCAGATTTGGTATTTTACAAAGATGGAAAGGAGATTTTGAAAGTTGAAATAAAGGTAACTTCAACTATAAATACTTGGACAGGAGGTGAATTTAGCAAAAGACCCTTTGATTATTTACTAATTTCATGGGGAGAAGATTTCACATCATATTTCATTGCCTACACTCATCTAGAAAAAGATGAATGGCAATCTAATATTGCCAAAGGATTTTATGGACCATCATATAAGGTAAAATTCCTGAATCAGAAAAAAGATAAAATCATTTTACTTGGCAGAATCAATGAAAGAGGAACTGGAGTAATAAGAGAAGATATTTTTCAGACTAAATTCTGAATTTCTAAGAATTTTTCTTTTTGTGTTTATAAATCATATTTTATATTATATTTAGTGACTTCAAGTTCTTCTCATCCAGTTATTAATATTGAAAGTAACTATAATTATCTAGCTAATACACTAAAGCTTCAAACATCAGAAATATTCTTTGAACATTT
>JAGLXK010000149.1 GCA_023132955.1 Candidatus Heimdallarchaeota archaeon | reverse complement strand
CTTTTTCTAGTTCATATTCAAGAGGGGCTATTGTCATAATTCCTTGAACCGCTATATGATTGAGTTTCTTTATCTCTTCTAGATATTTAATAACTTCCTGCTGATTCAAACCTTTTCTTTTTTCTACTTGACTGAAATCGACTTGCAAAAGAATGGGATAAATTAAATCAAGTTTCTGTGCATATTTATTTATTAAAGATAAGATTTTACTACTTTGTACACTTTGAATTAAATTACATTGCTCAACAGAATATTTGACTTTATTTGACTGCATCTTACCTACAACATGAATCTCTGCTGAAGGCGAATATTCCTTAATCCTAAGTAGTTTTTTCTTCAATTCAGTGCTTATAATTTCCCCAATTATCTTTAACCCTGCGTCTAGAGCCGGTTTTATTCTGTCAAAAGCAATTCTCTTAGTTACTCCCACAAGTGTAATATCTGAACCAGCTCTTCCAGTAAGTCTTGCACTTTCGTGAATTTTTTCTAGAACATTGAAATAATTAGACTCAACTTCTTTAGCTGGAAGAGATTTTGACATCATGAGAACATTTGATAAAGTAAAAAAAAGTTTGCTATTGATATATACTTCCATTAATCTTTATTTTTCTTTTTAAAAAAACTCAGATCTACAAGAGATTTATCAAAAAGAACCCTTCCTTCCATACCACCGCTTACTAAAAGAGATTCACCACTTATATGACCTGAAGCTTTATCAGACAATAAGAACAAAACTGTATTTGCTACATCAGTAGCTGATGCAATCTTTTGCATAGGTACTGTCTGTAGAATTTTTCTTACTTCTTCCATATCCTCTAATGATTCCCCAACCATTTCTGTAAGAACCCATCCTGGACCAACGGAATTAACTCTACCCATTTCCACATAGTGGATTATTTCATTTTTCCAAGTTTTCGTTAGACCATACATTAGAGCTGCTTTGGAAGCAGAATAATCCGCATGTCCAGCTTCACCAAAAAAACCAGCTGTAGAACCTACGAGAACTATTGACGCAGATTTCCCCGGATATTTGATTAGATTTCTAAAAAAAGCTCTTACACAGAGAAATACACCTGTTAAATTAACATCCAAAGTGTTATTCCACTGATCTAAACTTAATTCAGATGTAAGAGTAGATTCAGAACCCCAAATACCTGCATTAGCAATTAAGTTATCAATTCTACCAAAATGATCATTTGCTTTAAAAAAAAGATTTTCAATATCTTCTTCTTTTCTCAAATCACCTTGAACAAGGAAAACGCTACTTGAATCATATTTGTTTTGAATCTCAGTAGCACTCACAGTATTAGTATTGTAATGAATAGTTACTCTAGCTTCTTCTTCAACTAATTGATCAATAATAACCTTCCCTATCCCTCCAGTACCTCCTGTCAATAAAACATGTTTTCCTGTCAGATTCAAATCCATATCTAACAGAAATCAATAGTCATTTTAAGTTTATTTCAAAATTTATAGACATCGAACCTTCGTTTGAATACTTTTATAATTGGCTTAGGTTTTATTAGGATGATAATAATGTCCCAAGATGTTGTTGATAAAGCATTACAGAAATTGCAAGATTTACAGATACCTTATGGAGACATAAGGGCAGAAAATTCACTTATGACTCAGATTCGAACAGTAAATGGAAGAGTAGAAGCTAGTACTACTGGAATCGAATCAGGTATAGGAATTAGAATATTAAATGAAGGAGCATGGGGTTTTGCTTATGGACCTTTAGAGAAATATGAAGATGTAATAGATATGGCTCTAAAAGCAAACAAGCTTAATCTGAAGCAGAAGAAAAAAGACATCGCTCTAGCTAAAGTGAAAGTTGTTGAAGACAATTTTATAGGAGAACAGAAGAAGAAACTAGATGACACGGGCTTTGATGAAAAAATAGGATTTACAATAGAAGCTGATAAAGCTCAAGAGGATGAAAGGATTAAATCTAGAACATCCTTTTTCAGAGAAGTTCTTAGAAGGATGACTTTAGTTACTACAGAAGGAACAAGAATCGTGTATGAAGTTCCATATGTAATGATGTATGCACTATCAGTTGCTAGAGAAGGTTCTGAAACTATAGAAGGGAGAAGCAGAATCGGGCATATAGGTGGGGTGGAGTTAACTGATATCAGAAGTCCAAACCAATTAGGGGAGAAAGCAAAAGAGAGAGCTTTGGAAGGTTTAAAAGCACCGAAGGTGAAAAGTGGTAGATATCCTGTTGTTCTAGATGGAACAATAAATCATCTCTTCTCACATGAAGCTGCAGGACATTCAGCTGAGGGTGATTTTGTTCAAACAGCTGGTGTTCTTAAAGGAAAACTGGGTAAAAAAGTTGGAGCTCCTTGTGTAGATCTAATTGATGATGGCTCGCTAAAAGAGTCTGCAGGTATTAATTCCTTTGGGTACATAAAATATGATGATGAAGGAGTTCCTGGACAGAAAAATTATATCATCAAGGATGGAACATTGAAAACATATCTAACAGATAGGAGTTCAGCAGATCATTTTAATCTTAAACCTACAGGAAATTCAAGAGCTGAAGCATACAATGTCCCTCAAATTGTGAGGATGACTAATACGTTTATTTCTCCAGCTAAGGAACCTATGAAACCTGATGAATTAATGGAGAAAATAAGAAACGGTTTTCTACTTATGCAAGGGGGAGGAGGACAAGTTGATCCAATTAAAGGTACATTCAATTTTGGTGTAGCTGAATTATATGAAATCAAGAATGGAGAAGTAGGAGAAAGATACAGACCAACAACCTTAGCTGGAAATACTTTAGAAACTTTACTAAAAATAGTAGGAGTATCTCCTGAAATGGGCGATCCTCTTGATAGTATCGGATTTTGTGGAAAAGACGGTCAATCAGCACCTGTAGGAGTTACAGCTGGTTGGTTAGCTGTGAAAAATATTGTAGTAGGTTAGGTGAAAAAAATGTCAGAATACGATTTAAATATTAAAATCCAATCAGCTTTAGATCATGGTTTACAATATGCAAAAAAAACTGGAGCAGAACACTGTGAAGCTTTTGGATTAAATCAAAAATCATACAATTTAGAAGTTGAAAAAGATAAACCAAAACACAATATTGGTATATTACATGGTTTAGCTTTCAGAGTAATTGCGAACAAAGCTCAAGGTTTTGCTTACACTTCATCCTTCGAAAAAAAGGATATTGAAATGACTGTGAAAATGGCAATACAATGTGCTCAAACTATGAAACAAGATCCTGATCTTAAACCATTTCCAGAACCCAAGAAAAATATAGCAAAACTCGACTTAGATGAAGATTTATTTAAACTCGATTCAGAACAAGCAGCTGAAGTCTTCGAACAAATGCTTCCTAGCGAATTACCTAAAGATCTTTACTTCTTACAAGCTATGGGTTTTATGGGTATTGGTGATTCATTTCTCAAAACTTCACAAGGTATTGATATTCATGTTAGAGATGCAGGATATGGATTAGGTATAGGATATTTATCCACTCATGGTTTTCCGAATTATGACTTTCATTTTGAAGGAAGCCGAACTTTGGGACAGGTTAAACCAAAAGAAGTTAGTCAAATAGCAATTGACAAAACACTAAAATCAGCTAAACCCCAAACAATGTCTCTTGCAGGTGACTATCCAATAATCATAACTCCAGAAGGTTCTTATGGGCTTTTTGGAGGTCTGCTGACGATTTTAGATACACTTCTACGAGGTGATAAAGCATCCAGAGGTGAAACAGTTTATGCAGACAAAATTGGAGAACAAATAGCACCAGATAACTTTACTCTAACTGATGATCCTCTCCATCCAGATATGATTACTTCTGCTTTATATGATGCAGAAGGAACTCCAACTGAAAGAACAAACTTAATCGAGAATGGAATTCTCAAAACCTATTATCTTGATAGCTACTATGCAGGGAAACTGAATATGGAAAGTAATGGAAAAGCTCAAAGAGGTGGCTTCTTTGGAGGGAATCCTGCTAAAACTCCACCTGCAATTGGAACCTATGCAACAATGATAGATCCAGGTGATTCCTCTCTAGATGAAATGTTGTCTGAAACTAAAGAAGGTTTTATGATGAAAAGTTTCATGGGTATACATATGTCTGATTTAAGCAGTGGAAGGTTTGCAGTCACTGGTGCTGGATGGTATGTAAAAGGTGGTGAGATAAAATACCCTGTTCAGGATATCTCTGTCTCTGGCACAATTC
>JAGLXK010000148.1 GCA_023132955.1 Candidatus Heimdallarchaeota archaeon | reverse complement strand
AAAAGCATAGTTATTTTTTCTAAAGAAGATTCTACTTCTCTCCATGTAAAAATGGCCAATGAAGCATATAGTCTTGGCAAAGGTACGGTACAAGAAACTTATCTGAATGTAGAAAAAATAATTGAAATCGCATTAACTTCTGGTGCAGATGCAATCCATCCAGGTTACGGTTTTCTTAGTGAAAACCCAGATTTTGCTGAGAGGGTTGAGAAGGAGGGAATGGTATTTGTAGGACCTTCTCCTACAGTTCTAAGGAATTTAGGCGATAAAGTTGAATCAAAGAGAATAGCAAAGGAAATCGGTATTCCAACAATTCCTGGTTCTGATGGTTATGTATCGTCACTATCTGAAGCAGAAAAAATAGGTGAAAAAATTGGATATCCGATTATCATAAAGGCAGCTTTCGGAGGAGGAGGAAGAGGGATGGAAATTGTTGAAAATCCAGAAGCTCTTGAAATAAGCTTGTTAGGTTGTCAAACAATCGCTGACAAATTCTTTGGAAATAATAAAGTGTTTATTGAGAAATATATTTCCGCTCCTAGACATGTTGAAATACAATTTCTAGCTGATAATCATCAAAATTCAATTCACATTGGAGATAGAGAATGTTCCATCCAACGTTCTTATCAAAAAATCATTGAAGAAGCTCCATCCTTTCTTTCAGTTCGCAAAAGAAATAGCTTGGGTGAAAAGATTTGCAGTCTTGCTGAAAAGATTGACTATAAGAATGCTGGAACAGCAGAGTTTCTATGGAAAGATGGTGATATTTTTTTCAATGAGATTAATCCAAGAATTCAAGTTGAACATCCTGTTACTGAGATGATCACAGGAATTGACTTAGTTGTAGAACAGCTGAGGATAGCAAGTAACGAGGAACTATCCATAAATCAAAGAGATATAAAGTTTAATGGGCATGCAATAGAATTTAGAATCAATGCAGAGGATCCTCTGAAATCCTTTTATCCTCAATCAGGAAAAATTACTGGGTTAAATGTCCCTGGAGGAAATGAAGTTCGTTTTGATACTTTTATTTATCCAGACTATGTTTTTCCAAATAATTATGATTCTTTAATGGGTAAGCTGATTGTTAAAGGTAACAATCGAAATGATGCGATAACTAAATCAAGAATAGCATTGAACGAACTCTCAATTTCAGGAGTTACCACAAATATCGCTCTTCATAATGCTATCATTGCAACACCTGAATTTCAACAGAGAATTATAACAACTGATTTTCTAGAGAAGAATAAAATTACAGAAATCTTGTCACATTATGAAAAACTTAAACTTGCAGCAATATTAAAAACTCAAAGCATCAACAAATCAAAACAGCAATTGTCACCAATCAAATTAAATGAAACAGTTAACAGAACTAACAGATGGAGAGAGCAAAGTAAACGTGAGCAACAAAGAAATTATCTTTAAACTGGTGTTTTTGTTTTGAAAAAGAGAGTGACTTATCGAGATCGTGAATATATTTTTGAAATCCTTCCAAATGGGGATTTAAGTATAGATGGAGAAATTTTCTCTACAACGGTTGATCAAGAGATTAATTCTGTTTACAAAGTCACTGTAAATGATCACACCTTTACAGTAGAAGTTTCTTCTAAAGATTTCATAATTGATGGTGAAAATGTTGATATCTCCATTAAACCCTTCATTCCAAAACTAGTCATTAACAATGGTTCTCAAAAGAAGAAAAAAATTAACCTTAAAGCACCAATTCCAGGTAAAATCGCGCAAATACTAGTAAAAGAAGGAGATATTGTGGATAAAAATCAAGAACTTATGATTTTAGAAGCAATGAAAATGCGAAATAGGATTTTCTCTCCAGATAAGGGAAAGGTGAAAAAGATTTGTGTTAAGGAAAATACCATTGTCGAACAAGATCAGAAGCTTCTGGAGTTTGAGACTTCTCCTAATTAATCAAACGCTGCTTGAAAAAATCAATCACATAATTCTTCATTTGTTGGAAATGGACTTTGTTTGAAAAATTGTGATCAGCATTTTCTATAATTTGAAGCCCTTTATCCAAATCTACTGGAAGTTTTTTGAACCACTTTTCAATTTCCTCTGCGTCTAAAATCTCATCTTTAGTTCCAGTAATCATTCTTATAGGGCAGTTAAGCTGTTCTACTAGTTTATCAGGATTATAATGTGAAGATTGATTTTCGAAGAATGATTTTAAATTCACTTTAGGAAAACGCATTTGTTTATTTAATTTCCACATCAAAGACAATCCATCAAATATCTTTAACTGTGGGATTTTTTTAGTATCATAAACAGGAGATCTTATTGCTAAACATTGTATTCTGTTGTCTCTAGCTGCATGGCATAGAGCCATAGCACCTCCAAAACTTTCCCCGAGTAGAGCAATTTTTGTAGGAAGAATTTTTGGATGGTGAACTAGATATGAAATTATTGTATTGATATTTTCTTGAGAATAATAATATTCAAACAAACCAGTACTATTTCTAACTCCTGTATAATCAAAGGCATAATAAGCTATTCCAATGCAATTTAGTTCCTGAGCAAACCTTTCACCTTCTTTTTCAGGTTCAAGACCAGGCATTCCATTTAGATGAACAACTAAGGGTACAGGATATTTGCTTTCAGGCAAATAGAGAACTCCGTTGATAGTTTCATTTCGAAAATTTATATCCGTAGATTCAATTTTCATTTTCCATCCTCTGTCCTAATCTCACAATAACTTAGAGCATAGTTCTGGAATTTCTTATTGGTTATTTTAAAGGAGCTTGATTTATATGGTAAGGATTCTGCAACTCTAGCTGAAAAGTCTATTTTGTAAGAAGATTTCTTCTCATCTGAAGATATCTCAATATCGTGTAAACTGAGATTCAATCCTTTGCCTATAGCTTTGGCAATGGCTTCTTTAATTGTCCAGTACACCGTCCCTAACTCAGCATTTGAGGAAATCTGATTTCGCTCTTTCTCTGTAAAAGCTTCTTTGTAGAAAGATTCACTTCTTTCTTCAATCTTTTCGATATCAATACCTATAGGTCTCTCCCCTATTGCAGCAATAGCAAAATCACCTGAGTGAGTTATTGAAAGATTCAGCTTGCTCTTTTCTTTCTTCTTCTTATCGTAAATGTATGGTTGCCCTTTGGTTGTTTTTCTTATTTCAGTTGTCTGAATAGCCTTAGGGTCTTTAAGGACATCTTTGATAAGTTTCTTAGCAGCAATCACTCCAGAAAGATATTCAATTTTCCTTCTTTCATTTTTCTTTCTTTCAAATGATGATCTTTCTTCTGAAGTTAAATATCTCATCACTACCTTAGGTTTAGTATCTAGATAATTAGAAACAGCTGCTGTTGGGATGATTTTCATCATATTGTCTGAAAAAGAGTTTGAGATTTGCCAGTATTCTTTCAGTGTATCAAGTTGTTTTATTCTTTCAGAATCTTCATTAAAAGAGAACTGTATATGAATCATTCCTAAACCTTCTAAAAGGACGATTAGATGTCCTTTTTCATCAAACACTTCAACATCAAAATAGCTGTAATTTGTGTCCTTCTCAATGAATTTCGATACAATATGATGTGGTTGTTTATTGCTATATATTGAAAGTTGTGCTATATTAGATGGTAAAGAAGATTCGTCATTAGCAATTATATCATATAACCCTGCAGTTTGTAAAGCTGCTTCTATGGTGCGTGGATTAATCAACACTTTACTTTTACTTTCAGAGAACAAATCATCCTTTGGAATTTTAACTAATGTAAGTGCAGTCTCCTTTGAAACATCTAGTAATTTATCCAAAACTTGGAAACTTTTTCCATGGAAGAACACTTTGTAAATTTCTTCTTTTGACATTAATTGTAATTCTGAATCTTCAGATTGAAAGCTTGATTTTCTCTTCTTTCTTTTCTTTACTTTGCTTCCAATATTCAACTTGAAATGTTCAATTTCTCTTTTTAGTTTTTCATCGTTTTTCGGAAAGAAAACAGATTTGAGAATCATCTCTTCTTTTGAAGAATCATATTCCACTAAGATATCCTTAGGCACGTTTTTCGGAAGTTTTAGTGCAGACGAAAATTCAATTTCTTTCAAGATGAATGGTTTTGAGTTTGATACCAGATGGTATACTTCGGAAAACATCTCCAAACCCATTACACCTGGGAAGATTGGTACATCCTGTATTTGATGATCCAGCATGTATAGATCTGAATCTGTAGATAAAGTATGATACACTCTAAATTTTGAATCAATATACTCTAGACTATTTATCATAGGGTAATTTTTGTTTGAGATTTGCTGATTTAGAATATGCGCTTCTTTAAATGGTCCTAATCCATTTGATACAA
>JAGLXK010000147.1 GCA_023132955.1 Candidatus Heimdallarchaeota archaeon | reverse complement strand
ACTTATTAGAATCACTTATTTATATTCTTATCGTTGTTTTATAGTTATAAATCGAAAAAAGTTTAAAAAGAACTAGAGTTAATGAAGCAACTACTATGAAACTTAATGAAATGTTTAAAGATATTAAATGTATACTTTTGCTAGTGTTCGCACTTGTCTTAGGTGTATTTTTACTCATTGGTGGAATATATCTAGCACCAGGATTTGGATTACTATGGCAGATTGCTCTCATAACAATCTTTGGATTCGTAGGATTTGCATTATTTCTGGCATTTATTATATGGCCACTCATACAAGATGCTCCTGCAAATATTCTGAAAATTCTATTGCTAGTGATGGGACTTTTAGGAATCTTATCCTTTGTATTCTGGCTATTCATACCATTTGGATGGGTACTACTTCCATGGTTCTTATGGATAGACTTGTTTGCTGGTATAATAGTTATAGTCTTCGTATTCCTTTGTATGAAGAAAGAAATTTAGTTTATCTATTTTTTCTTCTTTCTTTTTCTCTTTTTGTAAGATTATTCAACAAGGGAGCTATAAACTTTGCACAATATTAATGAACTTCTTTAATAGATTTATATCCCGCGCTATGCTGAAATTTCTTCCTGCCACAATTTCGGTTTTTCAAGATATAATCTTCCAAATCAGTGTAATTTCATTTGCACAGTTCTAGTAAAATAATATCAAACAGTTGTAATTTTAATTATATTTTAACTTATTTAATTAGATAAATTTTATATATAACTGCGCTAGTTTTCCAGATACTATGACACTCGAAATCAAAAAAATCTTTGGAGACATATGGGGTATGTCAGCTCTAGTTATGTGGCTTGCAGCTGCTGTATTCTTCCTAATTGAACTTATTCAGTTCAAATATTTCCTACTAGGAGGGTTAAATGTTGTATTTACAATAATGGGAATTCTCGTTATTGTTGGAATGGCATCATTTGTAATAATAATTGTGCTGTTAGCATTGAACAAAGTTTCTAAGAAACTCTTCATAATATTGGCATTTATACCAGTACTTATAGTGATAGTAAACATCATTCTATGGATTATTGCTTTAGCATTTCCAAATATATGGTTCTATTATGTTCTTATTGGAACATCAGTACTTACTCCAGTATTTGCCTTTTTAGTTAAGGAATGAGAAACTTTCTCTTTTTCTTTTTCTTTTTTTTCATGTGGAG
>JAGLXK010000146.1 GCA_023132955.1 Candidatus Heimdallarchaeota archaeon | reverse complement strand
AAGTTGGAGCTGTTGTTTCTATTAACGGATAACCTTTTATTTTGAATCCTGTTAGAACTGTATTATACCTAACACAGATTTTTACTAAACTATCACATTCCTCTTTAGGCTTCATTGTTATGGGTTCAGTAAGATTTAACCAATCAAGAGAACCTGCTTTGCTGATGGATATCATCCAGAGTAGTAAGGAAAGTCCAAACAATGCAGAACTATTACCAAGCATAATGTAGCTGTTAATGAAATCAAACAATTTAGAGATAGCATTCAGTATTTCTGGATCCTTTTCGAATAGCTGAATAGATAATAGAAAATCCTTTTGAAAATCACTGAGATGTTTTTTGTGTTTGGCATCAATATTTAGGTATTTGTCTCTAGCTCCTTTCATTCCTTCAAAATTAACATCAACCATTCCAAGCTCTTCAATAACAAGATTGTATTCTTTTTTCTTCACCGGAGCAACCTTTAATTCTTTGATGTAATTTTTTAGTTTTTCCTCAATTGCTTTTTGTTTTTCTTCAACATCCTTATCTGTAACTTCAGGAGGTTCTTGAGTTGGGTTTCCTCCCTGCATTAGCAATTGAGATTGTTTAACCCACGATAATCCTTCTTTAAGAATTTCTGGTGTCAAAATCTTCTCTAAAGCTTTGGCAAGAAGATATTTTTTATCCTTAAGCTTTTTCGCTTTAGAGCTTATAATTGCAAGTAGAAAAGAAAGAGCATTTGGTATAATGTTGTAAGGATCCATTTGAGAATTTCCACGTAATGCTTGGAAACTTAATCCTTGATCTATCCATTCAATTAACCCTCCTGCTATCATTGAGAATAAGGGATTGAAGTTTGTGAAGAAAGGCATTGACGCATAGATATTTGCCATAGAAATGAAAATATCTTGATAGTCAAAACTTGTTATTTGTTTATATTTCTTAAATGATAGATCGAGTTCATTGAATAAAAATTGCATTGAGAAGTAGTAAAGAATGTGTTTGTTCAAGGTAACTTTGGTGAAATCTTCTGCTTCAAAGTCCACACCTTGTTGTAGAGCTGTCAAGACTTCAGGATTGGAGAAAATCTCAATTCTTTCAGCATCTTCAACTACTCCTTTTATATCTTCTTGATCTTCAGGATAAAGTGATTCTAAAATTTGAAACACCCAGTGAATCATGAAGTTATAAAGATAAGGAGATTTTCGCAATACTTTTCTCCACTCAAACCACTTAGCTATATTCTGAGAATGAACTGATTGCATTTTATCTAAATCCTCTTCTGTTACTTCTCTAGTTGAATATCTCAGTGGGTAAATAGAAACAGGTTTAGCTCCTTTGAACAAGAAACTATCAAAATCCTTAATCAAAGTTCCAAAAATCAATTCAAAATCCATCATTGCGAATCTTGTGATAACTTTGGATTCCTTGTAATAATCAGCATAACTTGCTCCCTTCTTGTAGTAAATTGATTTGAGAATTTTCTCATAAATTGGTAGAAGGAGAGCTTTTCCCTCCTCATTTAATTCTTCAAATAATGCATCTTTATTAGATAATTCTGCTATGTAATATTCTATTAGAAAAGCACAATAAGTAGATGTAGATAATTCAGGATGTGATAAATAGAATTCAATTGCTTTTGTAGTTTCTTTTGTATTCTTCTTAATCTTGCTCAAATCAATATCTTCTGGTAAATCGATAGCTTTCTTCTGTTTGTCTTTAGGAATTAGATATTTTCCTCCTTTTTCGAAGACAAGAGCCTTTTTCTTTGTTAATAACCCAAATGAAATTTCTGATTTCTGTAGAGTTCCTTTATATAAAACTACGTCCATTAAGATTCCTCGTTTAACTCTCTCTAAAGTCATAGGCTAATAAATCTTTATTTTAGCGATATAGAAAAAATTAAAGTTGAACACATTTTATATCCGTTAGAATGAATAAAGAGAAAACTCTTGAATTTCTGAAAGAAGAGCATGAAAGGTTGAATTCTGTCATCAATTCTCTTCACATGGAGGAACTTGTTCAATATCATATTGTAAAAGCTTGGAATATTAAAGATATTCTTGCACATTTAGCTGCGTGGAACAAAGAATTGATGAAATCAATTGATAGTCTTTTGGATAGAAAAGATATTTGGTTTAGAACAAAAAATGAAGAGGAGTTTAATAGAATTCAAGTTACTTTAAGAAAATCTAAAAGTGTAGCAGAAATAATCTATGAATGTGAAAATTCATTTAGTCTACTCACTGAAAAAATTGAAGGATTATCCGAGGAAGAATGGAATTTCAAATCTGATTATAAATGGAAAAGTGGAGATTTTGTTACTGTTAAATCATTTTTTGAATATAGAAAACGGGGACTAGGTCATGAGGGATGGCATGCTTTCCAAATAGAAGATTATTTTGAAAGCGATAGATGCGCTTGTAGAGTATATTAGCATGTAGCATACTCAACGTTTAAATTTTGAAATTAATGTGGATTACATCGATGATTCTTGAAAAGTATTTATCAAAAAAAGGTCAATATTTAGAGAGCAATGTTGATCTTTCAGCAGGCACCATAGCTTGGGATTTAAAAGCTAGAACAAGAGCAAAGGAGATTTCAGACTTTATTAATGCTACAACAGGAACTGCAACTGAAGATGATGGAAGATTGATGGTTCTTCCAACTCTTTATGATGAACTTCGACAATTAACAGGAGATCAATTATTCGCATATGCTAATATGAGAGGATTACATACTTTTGTTCAAGCTTGGAAAAAAGATACTCTAGAAAGCTATCCTTCTGAATTAAGAAAAAAAACAGAGGATCTCTCAACTCTTCCAGTAACTGCATGTGGTGGTTTAACTGGAGGATTGATGTTAGCTAGTCAAATTTTCTTTGAAATGGGTGACACATTATTAGCTCCAAATTCAAGATGGGGAAACGTAGATAATGTTTTTTTCAAGAATCAGCAGCTAAAAGAGATTCCTTATAAGTTAGTTGACCAAGAAGGTAATCTTTCTCTTTCAAATTTAAGAGAAAAATTAATTGAATGTCAAAAAACAGAGAAAAAAATAGGGGTTTATCTTAATTTTCCAAACAATCCATCTGGAATTAGTCCTACGTTAGATCAAATTAAGGAATTACAAGAAACACTGGAAAAGATTACAGTTCCAACTGTTCTATTTCTTGATGATGCATACGAAAATTATTGTTACGAAGATGATGTGGTTAGCCATTCTATTTTCCCTTATCTAGTAGGATTAAATGAGAATCTAATCACAGTAAAAATCGATGGAGCTTCAAAAAGATACTGTGCATATGGGGCAAGATTGGGTACAATAACAGTAGGTTTTGGATCAGAAAGGGATGAAAAGGAAAAAGCTCAAGTCAGAGAATTAATGGCTAAAGCGGCAAGAACTAACACCTCAAGCGCTCCTAGAGGCATTCAAGAAGCATTAACTAATGTCCTTACAGATGAAAGAAAGAATAAACAAATCAAGAAAGAGAAATTGAGAAATCTGAATATTCTTTCTAGAAGATACAAATTGATCAAGAAACTTGGAGAAGAAATAACTAGCGAGATACTTAAACCTGTAAAGTTCAACTCAGGATTCTTTGGTTATTATCTAATAAAAAATCAACAATCAGCTACAGAGATATCTACAAAGCTTTTAGATAAAGGATTAGGAACAGTTCCATTTGTAAATACATCAAATGACTTAAACGGAATAAGAGT
>JAGLXK010000145.1 GCA_023132955.1 Candidatus Heimdallarchaeota archaeon | reverse complement strand
TACAAGCTAGTACTGATAAGGAAGAAATTCATACTGTAGAAATAGATATTACAAAAGCAAGAAACAAGTGGTTAAGTGACAACAATCACATCTTCAATGATAGAAGACCTGAGATGTATGAAACTCTGATTGAAAAAAAAGAGTTTTAAGTTATGAAAAACAACTAGTGGTGAGCTTATGAAAACTTCACAAACCAAAGGTAGCAAAAGAACATATATCCCTCATAAAGCTGCTGCTGATTTCAAGCCAACATTTGATTGGACAAAAGCTGAAGCTTTGAGTTTGTTCAATGATAGATTATTTACCTTTGAAGTTGATAAGATTCATTTTAACGATTGTATTAAGGGAATGAAGGATCTTCCATCAGAATGTATTGACATGATTATAGCAGATCCTCCTTTTGGTTTAAATTTCGGTGACATGGAACCGCTCTATAATCGAGACAGTAATTATGTTGCAGAAGGATACCAAGATATTCGTATTGAGAATTATATGGGTTTCACAGAAAAATGGATAAGTGAACTTTCTCGTCTTATGAAAGATGATGCTGGTGTTTGGATCTTTAGCGGTTGGACAAATCTTGTAGATATTTTGAACGCATTAAGAGATAACAACCTAACATTGATTAACCATATTATCTGGAAATATCAATTTGGTGTTTTTACTAGAAGGAAATTTGTCACTAGCCACTATCATGTTCTATTTGCAGTTAAAAACGAAAAGAATTATTTCTTCAACAAGGTTGAACACTATCCTGAAGATGTATGGACTTTCAAAAGAGAATATGAAAGAGGAACAAAGAAGAATGCAACTAAACTTCCTTTAGAGGTTGTTTTAAGGTGTATAGATTTTGGTAGCAAACCTGGCGACTTGGTTCTAGATCCGTTTATGGGTAATGGTACAACAGCTGTTGCAGCAAAAGGTTCTTTCAGACATTTCCTTGGTTTTGAAGTTAATCAAACACTAAGTGATATAATTGAAAAAAGTATCAACCAAACATCAATAGGAGAGTTTTACATACCTTACAGTGAAAAACCAGATGAATTAG
>JAGLXK010000144.1 GCA_023132955.1 Candidatus Heimdallarchaeota archaeon | reverse complement strand
TCTAGACTATCAATTATGAGTAGAGGTGAAGACTTTCCCCCTTTTCTTTTGTTATATTCTTTGATTAATATCTTATAGTACTCAATAGTAGATTCAGCGCTCAGTCCACCTATAATACCTATTTTCTTCATCAATACCCTTTCTCTTCCCTTTTATTATGGATTTCGCATCATATATAGAGTTCTGGGAAAAGTATATATCGTCTCTCGCAATAGCTATATCCATCTTTTTACAAGTTAAAAAGGTTAAAAATAAAAAAAGGTCGAAAAATATGGCAAAAAGTTCAATTACAATAACAGCTGTTTTCCTTGCTCTAGCAGTTGGGGGGGGTGCTTTTTTTGTGGGCTATCTCATGGGAAACAACTGGATGATTAACACAGATCCAACTCAACTAACACCAACAATTGATGGTATCATTGAGAAAAGAGAATGGTTACGTAGTAGTTATTACAATATTCCCTTTTACTTAGATGTTGATAATGAAGTAGATCCTGTGGTAGACTTGGCAAATGTTGATGGCTGGAATTATCTTTCTGTTGCGGAAGACGATGACTTCTACTATTTAGCTTTAGATTTATGTTCTGATCGTACAAATAATGAAGACGGTGAATGGCTCGCACTTCATCTAGCAAATCGCTTACCTGATACCTACGGTTCAAAACTCGCTTTCTATGCACTAGAAGACTTCGGGTATGAATATTTCTACTATAATGTAAGTAGTGATACTGTGTTCGATGACGTATATTATCCCGGATTTGGCTCAAGAACATTCTATGACGTCCCACTCATACCAGAACAAGATTGGATTCAGGCTGATCGAGGAGAGTATAGTGGGGATTTCTACGATTTATGGACATTTTACGACAATAACAACATGACCATATCTACAACTCACTATGAAACTGATGGGGTCTGGTTAGCTGGCAACTTTGTAGCTATTCAATTTGGTGTTAATATTACAGAAAAATTCCCCGATGTAGAACTTAGTACAATAATGTCAAGTTTAACTGATATGGATTTAGATTACAGATTGAGATCCAATCTGACTTCAAATCCTGGTGGACACCTTGGTGTAGCTAATGAGTTTTATTGTGCAATAGTAGAACATGGTGGAATGGCAGGAAACTTTGGTGATGGAGGTATTTACATAAGCAATGCAAATGAGATTAGTTTCACTGCAGATACAACATTTGGAGGTTCTGTGGATCTGAACCATTTAAATATCAATGCGACTGACGGAATGTTTTATTTCTCACTATATGGTTGGAATGATGATGATTTAGTTGATCCTACAGCATTCAATATTCAATTTGATAGACTATCACTCAGATTTACTATAAACGATATATGGTCGATAGTTGGTAACTCTATTGATGTTGGAAACTACGAAATAGCATATTCCTATGGTTCAAGTGGAAATTGTTTAGAAGATCATAGAATGTTCGAATTCAAGATGGCAAAATCTGAATTTCCTGTGCTTGAGGATGAAACACTTTATCTCAATATTGCAGGTTATGGAACTATGATGATGGTAGGAACTAATTACTGGGTTTACCCAATTTTTGACTTTCCAATTCCTCCAATTTATGACTCCCTAGACAATAAATACGAGTTTTTAACTTTAGATATGAGCATGACTTGAAGTTAGTTCATTTCTTCTTTTTCTTCTTATTTTCACTAACTTTATTTTTCTAAAGTAATCAACTTCAGTTGGTACATTAGAAGACCCTGTAATTGATAAAGCAGGTTTTGGAGTAATCGAAATTGTGACAATCTCTTCAGTATCGGTTTTAGCAATAACATTGTTAAGTAGAAAAATTGGGAAGAAGTAATCCTTCTATCTTTTTTTTGAAATAATTCCAGAATAAACTGAGCTAGTTTACTTTCTTTTTTTATTTTATTTTTTGAAATACTAACATTCTCTTTTTTTCCTCTAAGAACTTGAACTTATTATTTTGTGTTATGATGTCTACCAAACCATCCTTAGACTTTCCTGACTTCTGAATAGTAATTATTCCTTCATCCTTCAGGATTCTATGCATTTCTAATATAACCCTACCAATGATACTATTTAGTGAATGAAAAACGCCGAAGAAGAAAGCTATATCTATACTGGAATCCTTTAAAGTTGTTTCAGTTACATCAACAATCATAGTTTTAACATTCTTAACGCCTGCTTTAGCGATTTTTTTCTCAACCTTTCTAATAGCAAAAGGATTGATATCTATAGCATAAATGAACCCTTTATCTCCAACAATTTTTGCAGCTGGTATGGTAAAAAATCCTGGACCACAGCCTACTTCAAGAACATGATCTCCTTCTTTTAAACCAGCGGGGATTAGAAGTGTTTCCGCATTCATAAAAAGACTGTACATGGTATCGTGCATAAAGGAAATAAACCAAAATTCTACTCTATCATGAAGTGACATTTTTACCAAATAACATTTATTGAATATAATCTTTTAAGTATACTCCAATGGATTCAAGCAAAACAGATTCAAAATTTAGCTAATCACATAAAAACACTTTCTAGATATTCAGATAATTGCTTCCTATCAGAGAATGTCAACTCCTTATTATCCTTTATTTTATCAAAAAAAAAATTCTATTCACTTGTAAAAGAAAGAGATTCTACAATTAATAGTCTGAATTTCTGTAAAGCTTGGTAAGATTTTCCTATAAACGTATAGAATGTTAAAGAATGTTAAGTTTTTTTGATAGTATTTTAATGCGGTTTTTGAATCTCTCCTTAACCAGTATAGATATCCAAAGTCTATGTATGTGTAAGTATAAATTCGAAATATTCCTCTATTCCTTCTTAAAAGTATAGACTATATCAATTTCAAAGAAATTCCAATGAATGTGTTGAATGCTTTCTTTTCTTATCAAAGTGAAGAACTGCTGGATTGTACTCATAACTTGTTCTTTTGAGAATTCCCACCTATCTATATGCTTGAATATTACGGACAATTCGCCTTTGTTTTTAGTTATCCTTTGAATTTCTTTTATTAATTGATTTAGTACTTTAATACCATCTTTGTTTCTTACTATAATACCAATTACATCATAAAGTAATGTGAGATCTGCTGATCCATCCTCAAGAGGAATTATTAACTCACCATCAGTTTTTATTGGTACTACTATATTAGTTAGATCTAGTAGTATAGATTTTCTTCTTATCTCATCTATTGCTTCTTGCTCACAATCAAGAGCAAAAACTCTACCTTTCGGTCCAACAAGCTTAGCTGCAGGAAAAGTATAAGTTCCAGTGCGACATCCAAAATCTAGTATATAAAATCCCTTTTTTACACTAATTTTTTTTAGAAATTGAACACCTAGTGAATTATACCATTCTTTGAGATCTTCTGATTCCTCAGGTATCAAGAAGTTTTTTTTAGTCATTCAGGGAAGAGAAGAAATAATCATTAATAAGGATTAGTAATGAAATAAAAGCTAAAAAGCTAAAAGACAAGAATACCTATTTAATGTTTGAAAAGAAATATATAGCAAATGGTAGAAGAGTGTGATGTAATCCTTCTCCATAACTTGTTAGCGAATACCTAACCCTTACAGGAGTGCTTGAAGCTTCTACTTGCCGGTAAGCTACTTGAGCATCGACAAGTTCTTTCAAACGTTCAGAAAGTGTTTTTGAAGATATTGTTCCTAGAAGGTTTGTTATCTCATTAAAAAACAAATGTTCATGAAAAGCAAGAGCATGAACTATTTCAAGAACCCATTTCTTTTGAATAAATTGAAAGATATCTTTCATTAATTCTCTTTCAATCTGCTCATGGTTAGGAATCTCATTAAAAACAGCACAATGATTATGTATCTCTTTCTCTGCTGCGAATTGTATTTGATCCATTAATTCTAGAATATCTTTCCATATAGCTTGAAACCTTGAAACAACTCCTATAAATAACTAAATTTCTTCTTTTTCTATCTACACATTTTTGACATGTGTGTAAGATTGTTTGATTTCTTAAACTAAATTAATCTAAAGAGATGATGTTAAAATACCTATACCAGCTGGGGGAAGTGTTATATAATGAATCCCTGCGGATAGATTTACTTGTCCTTTTTTTATAATACTACCTGTGCAAGAAGATATTACCATATTTCTAACCTCTAAATCATGTTCAAGCTGTATTATTACTCTATTGTTGAAGGTTCCATTTACAAGTATCAGTTTAGGTGGTACCTTATTATCGATAGTAATACATGAATCAGAATACCAGGCTGCTAGAATCTTATTATCATTTCTAGCGCATACATAAGGGTAGAGCATTCCTGGTTCAGATGGAATAAGCTCTCCATCTAATAATACATCCCTATTTTCTTTCCAGAAGTTTATTAGATATTTTATCATTTTTACATGCTTTCTTGGGATTTTATCAAGTAATACTGATACTTGGGGAACTGAAAAAAGAGTGTGTATTATATGCATTGCTGCACTCTCAACAGAATCATCCTTATGCCACATGAACATATCTGAATGAGCAGGAGTATTACCACACAACAATCTTATATCTATAGTTCGTACTCTATTGCCACAGTAGTCATTAGGAACATCTAAAGCACGAAACATATTTCCATATTTTCGCATAATGGGACCAATATATTTCTGTCTAAATTCTATTAATATATCAGGATTTATGGTTCTAAGTCTGTTGATAATAT
>JAGLXK010000143.1 GCA_023132955.1 Candidatus Heimdallarchaeota archaeon | reverse complement strand
TTCCAAGAGCTACAACAATGTCTGCCTTTTCTCTAATTTCTTTAAGTTCTGCAAGCTGTTTATCAGTGTTAATGCTACCTTCAACAAGAGCAATATCTACATGATCAACCTCTTGATGAGATTGAGCCATATGGAAGAATTTTATATCGGCACTTGTAAAGAAATCAACTAATTCGTCTTCCATGTGAAGAATAGCAAGTTGATCTCCAGCACAACCTGAAAAACCGAAAATTCCCACAACAGGTTTCTTTTCTCTCTGCCACATTTTAGATCAGCTCCTTTATATGCTGAACATCATAATATGTGAAGACAGGTCCTTCCAAACAGGTATATCGGCCGCCTATGGCGCAATGTCCGCAATGCCCTTGACCACACTTCATCCTTCTTTCTAAAGTCATCAAAATCTGGTCTTTTGGTATTTTCAGTTTAAGCAACTCTTGAATGACATATTTATACATGATTGGTGGCCCACAAATTATAGCTGTTGTTTTCTCGCTTACTACTCTATCTGTAATCTTAGGGAATAATGTAGTTACAACACCTTCATGGTAAGGCCATTCTCCAGTATCATCTTTATCAACAGATAAATGGGATTCTATGATCCCTCTTTGAGCCATAGCTATGATATCCTCTCTATATAACATATCAGCTGGACTTCTAGCACCATTCAAGAAAAATACTTGATTAAATTCTTCTCTTCTGTCTTCTACGTAAAGAAGCACCGATCTTAATGGAATAGCTCCCAAACCACCTGAAACAATTATCAGATCCCTTCCCCCTAGACTCTCCATGTCAAATCCGTCTCCATAAGGACCTCGTAGATGGACTATATCCCCTACTTTTAGTTTGAATAAAGCTTCTGTAAATGAACCTACTTTTCTCACTCCAAATTCAATGAAATCTGTTCTTGTTGGTGGCGAGGATATTGAAAATACTGCTTCTCCAACGCCTGGTAAAGACATAATTGCAAATTGTCCTGGTTTGTAATTTTCTTCCACAATGCTTTCATCTAAGAATTTAAACTTGAAATATCTTGTATCTTCTGCTAAATCCTTCATAGCAAGAATTTTT
>JAGLXK010000142.1 GCA_023132955.1 Candidatus Heimdallarchaeota archaeon | reverse complement strand
CCGCCCACATCTTCTTACTAAGATGCTTACGGTTCGCTTTATGAAGATCGTTGGATATAGCCCCGAGGATCACCATAGTACTGGTGCATAGCTATAATCCTTCAACGTATAATCTACACTACCCTATTTAAATACCAAAAAAATGTACAAAAAACAGGTTATAATTTTTTTTTCTATTTCTTTTAGTATTTCTAAATCCTTAATATCTGAAGATAAATTCACAAAATCATGTTTTGGAGTTTCGATTGAAATTAGTTGATTCACTGGAAGAAGTTTCATAATTTCCTCCAGTGGATATTCCCCAGAACCAATGCTATGGTGCTGATCAATAACACTATCCAGTTTTCCATCAGATATATGGGCAATATCTGGAATTATGGACACGCATTGTATTTCAAGAATTATTGGAACTTGATTGTAGGTATTATTGCCGTTCTGCTTGCATCTCTAACAGCTTTCTTAATTATTCCTTTTGATGGATTATTAGCTTTAGGAGCTGCTTATTTGGTTCGAAGAGGCATTTATTTCCTCGGGTTAGCAATTGTTTCTCAAAGATATTTCAAAGTAGATTATCCAAAGAAAACCTTGTCAATTCTCGTGACATTGATGGTATTTTCAGCTGGTATAGGAACTACACTTTACTATCTAGCATTTACTTTCCTTGGCAATAATCTAAGCATCTTGGTTTCGTTTGGTATAGCTACTATTATTTTCGCAATAGCTGTTCTAGTATTCAAACAAATAACAAAAGAAGATATACAGTTCTTGTTAAACTTAGTAAAAAATTACCTCAAAGGTATGGGAGTAACAAGAAATAAGGTTAAAGCAAATTAAATCCTAACTTTCTGCTTCCATAAAGAAGATGATTTTACCATAAGTATCTAGGTCATACAATTCATGATGGAATGTTGCCAATGATAGTTCTGATTCAAACTGTTCTCCCCAGACTACTTCTGCAAAAGATTGTGCTCTTAATGGGTCAAGTGGAAATTCTTCAGGGTTCATTATACTTCCATACTTAGGTATAATTCCTTCAGCAACTTGGTAGTTCGGTTTACTTGTCTTAAACCAGTCAAAGATAGCCATAAACACCTCGTCATCAAGCGGGCTTTTAGCAAATATGAACAGTTTAATCAAATTGATTTTCTTATCTTCTCCAACCATAGCTTTGAGATTTTCATCATCAGTTTCTGTATATTCTGGTGCATTAACTATCTGTTCAACTCTTTCTTTTTCACTTTCGGCTTTTTCTCGGAAGTTCCAGTCTTCTGGAGCAACATTCAGAGCTTTACTATAGGCTTCTAAAGCTTCATCAAATTTCACTTGTTTAACGAGTAAAACGGCATAATTTAACCATAAATCAGGATCTTCATTATTATCTTTCAAAAGAGTGAAAATAATGTGTGTTGCTTCTTCAAATGATTCTTTTTTACTTAGAACCGATGCAAGTTTGAGACCTGTTTGACAATCTTCTGGTTGGAGATCATAAGCTCGTCGATAGTATTCAGCAGCTAAATCAAGATCATTTTCGCCATGGAAAAACATATCACCTAATTTGATTATGGTAGCAATATGGTTCTCATCATATTTCAGAATAGGTTTAAGCTGTTGAATAGCTTCATCAAATTTACCTATCTTGGCGTAAAGAAGACCCAAATTATACAT
>JAGLXK010000141.1 GCA_023132955.1 Candidatus Heimdallarchaeota archaeon | reverse complement strand
TTAAATAAAAAGGTAAAAGAGAAAATCTATCTCTTGAATCTCCTTTTCTTTGACCTTTGTGTTTCTCTATGTCTAGATTTAAGTCCAAGTTGTAACGTTCTACCAGCAAGAATGAGACCGGCAATTGCACCGAAAATTCCAAAATAAGCAGTATAGGCACTCTGAACCGCTAGATAAATACCAGCTAATCCTACAGCTGCGAAAATAGTAGTTAGAACTCCAACTTGTATCCAATAGGATGTTTCTCGGGGGACATCGGTTAGGACAGTCCTACCAGTTGCCCCATCTAATGTAGCATTGTGTTTCTTTCCAGCTGCTTCAAATTCAATGAAATAGAATGGAATGTGCAACAAATAAACACCTTTTATTTCTGGCTGATCTCTAACTTCAAGAATTTGAGCTAATTCTTTGAGCATCAATCCTTTATGGATCTCTCTCATTGAGTGTGTAGCTTCATTCTTAGCTTGATCTAAATCGAAAATACTAGGAACTACATCAGCTTTAACTTTCTCTGCCTCGAGTGCTTGGAAGTACCTTTTACCTCTGGTGGATATTTCAAAGTTGATTAAATCATTTTGTGCTTCTTCAGCTGCATATATTATGAACTCTCTAGTATCATCAAATACCCCTTGTTCAGGTTTCAGATGAGTACTGATACGTCTATATCCGGATTTGTACCGACTGCTAAATGTAGCATATTCACCATTTCCTTTGTATTCTGTTCGGAGGTGAACAGTTACAATGAAATAGGGGTAGAATTTAAGGTCTAATTTAGTAATTTTTAATGATTTATGCAAATCTTCAGGAGTACCTGGATATTTAAGTATGTCACCTACAAGTTCAGTTCTAATTTGCTCAACATCATAAACAACTGGTAACATATAATGTTCAATCAGATCAGTTACTTTCTTCAGTTCACTTGTTACAGAACAATATGGACATGTAACATGTGATTGTGTAGCTTCTAATTCTAAAGGTGCAGCACAATTTGGGCACATTATTGATCTTACATTCATTTTAGTCCACCACCGATTTAGGTTTGAAGGTATTCTTAAGCGTGAAGAATCCTACTGCTGCTGCAACAATTCCCGCTATTATCGGCACATAAACTGCAGTTTGGAAGAAGTAACTCAAAACTCCAGCTCCTCCTAGAATTAGTACTGTTAGCGAGAGAAAAATAATTCTGAAAATTGTTGTAACGGGAATTTCGCCTATTATTATTTTTCCAGAACTACCTAAAATAGCTATTCTGTAGGTTTCTCCCTTGAACTCATATTCTATCTGCCAAACTGGAGCATGTAAGAAATAAGTACCAGAGTAAGTTAATTGTGTAGCGCAATCGAAAACTTTAGTGCATGCTCTCTCAGCTTGAGCTCTATGATTATCGAAAACAATAGTTTTACCTAGCTGATTTGCTGCATCTAAGTCTATTTCTGATGAAAGATAGTTGAATTCTTTTTCATCAGCCAGTAATTGATCATAGTTAAATTGAACTGCATTTGGAAACTCTGCTCTCACGATATTTTTTACTTTATCATATCCATAAATTGAACTTCCTCTCCTCCCAAGTAAAACATCTGCACGCTTTTCTCTTATTTCTCTGTCGATTGGTCGGTAGACTGTAACGCTTTCAGTTACTGTTCGTCTATTTTTTCCAGTACCTACTGTTCTAGTTCTTGTTTCTGTGTATCTGAGGTATCCTACAAAATGGGTATACGCATCAGAAGTTACAACCCAAAAAGGTATCAATGTTGGGGTAATGTTTGTAATCTTATAACCTTTAATTCCCCTCATGAACCCTTTTTTCCTAATAAACTCCTTCACAATATCGTGTATCTTTTTCTGGTTGAGCGTATTCCTTAGGATGTAATGATTATCAAATTTAGAACCATCCGCGAGAACTGCTTGTCCACAAGATACACAGTTGAAAATTGCGTCCTCAGGATTAACATCCATTGGAGCATTGCAATGAGGACATTGAAATTTCTTGATTAGGCTCATAATACTACAGTTTACTTTAGCTATTATAAAATTTCATATAAGAATCGCGAAATTTCAGATACTTTCGCAAAATTAAACCTTATTTTTCTTCATTTCGTCTAAATCTTGAATTACTTTGTCTACCATTTCAGATAGTTTTTCATAAAGAATTGAATCTTCAGGAAAGATATACTCTCCTTTTATCCCCAATTCCATGACATCGAATGATATTGGCAAGAAATCTAGAAAAGTGATTTTATCCGGTTTATAGATTTTTATAAGTTTGTCTTTCCATTCTTCCAATAATTTCTGATTTTCATCTTTCAATTTTGGAGGTAATTGATTAAATACGAAGAAGCTAAGAGATCTTATGTCTAATTTTTTGTATATGTCTCTTAACATCTGTTTTGCTCCTTCAAAGCTGAAAGTGGAAGGTCTGATTACAAAAATTCGAGCATCAGCTATAGCAGCAGCATTAACTGACTCCATTCTGTAACCAGGGGCTAAATCATAAACGACATATCTAAATCCCATTCTTTTGAGAAATTTTGTCATTTCATGTAGAGCAAAGAAAGAGTACTGTTGAATGTCTTCAAGAAGTGAAAGCAAGCCTTCACCATACTCGACATTTTCCTTTGCTACAATTATATGTAAATTAGGATTCTTTGTCTCAAGAACTACATCTTCACTGACTTTCTTTTTCCCCATAAGAATATCATTTATGGTATGTTTGATCTTCTTATCTGGAATTTTAAAGATGTGCTGAATTGTTGGCTGTGCTATATCTAAATCTACCAAAATGGTTTTATTCCCTCTTCTAGCAAGTTCATAAGCTATGTTACATGATAGAGTTGTTTTACCAGGACCACCTTTTTGAGAATGAAGAATTATTATATCCAATCTAGCTGAAGCCATTTCCTTTAGTTTTCCAAAATCAATACTAGACATTAATTCACCGGATAGGTATTATCTTTTTTAGTCCTTTTTATTCTTTACTGCATGAAAACCTATTTTTTCACAGAATTAATAGGTTTTTTTCGTATAAAAATACCAACAGCAACCTTTTATTTATTAAGCAGTTAGTATAGCTAAATAAGGTTCATGTACTTAAGTATACGTCTCTAAAGCAATAATAATAAATTGGGTGAATAAATGAAAATACTTTTCGATGAAACTCAAAAAGAGAGAGGAAAAATTTTTGAGAATTTTCAGAAACTAGCAAACATACTAGAAGAGGAAGGACATGAAATAAGTAAGCATGATTCATATCCGATAAAATATTCAAACATTTCCAAATTTGACATCTTTGTTTTCTTGTGTCCCGATGGTTCAAAGATTATGGGTCACGAAGTTAAAGCATTGCTAAGATTTGTTGATGAGGGAGGAGCACTAGCAGTTTTCACAAATGCAGGAGGAGATAAAGGATTAAATACTAATCTGAACACACTACTCAAACACTTTAATGTGGAAATTGTAGCTAATCAAATCTTTGATTACCAAAACTTTGATTTAGAATTAGAAAGCAATATAATTGTTTCAAAATTCTATAAGCATCCAATTACTGAAGGTCTTAGCGAAATAACAATGGTTTCCAGTTGCTCCCTGCATCTCAAAGAAGGAGTAGAAGAACTAGCTAGGACAAAAAAAACAAGCGATCCACCAAGCTCTGCTGTTATGTGTATATCGTCTTATGGTTTGGGAACAGTTTTTGTATGTGGTTCATACCTATTGTTATCTGATTCCAAATCAGGGATTAAATTAAGAGATAATTCTAAACTTGCTAAAAACCTATTCACATATGTATCAGTTCCGCCAGCATTTACAAAACAAGATGAAGAACTTGCAGAAGAAGCAGAAGAAGATATAGCAGAAACCGTACAAAAAATTGATGTTAAAGAAAAAGCAAGGGAAGAACCCTTTGAATCTGTGAGTAAAATTGATATGGTTAAGAAAGCTCTCTCTAAAGGAGAAACCGATACTGTCAAGGCTGAAGTTATAAAAGCCATGAAGTCATTAAAAGAAGAAATCAGAGCTACAAAAACTGTTGAAAGAGAACCAGAGATAAAAGCACCTCACAAAAATGTTTACGAATCAATTGCAATAATTCAGGAATTAGAGAAAGATATAGATGAATTGAAAATCGAAGATCCTGGATATCGCGACATTCTGCTGACAGATATGGCTCGCAGAAAAGGAATTGATTACGCACAAATCCTGCCTTATTTGGAAAGAATTCGTGAAAAAGAAGAACGCGATAAAAGCAAGAAGGAAAAACGCAAAAAAGCTGCTAAATCTGCAATTAGAGGTGACATTACTTCGATACCAGAACCTAGAACTCCTGAAATGGATAAATTTGAGAAAGATATCATGATTTTTGATCAGGAGTTACAAGTAGATACAGAAGTGCAGAAGGTTCAACCTGCAGAACAAATGCAAAAAATTGATGATCTTACTCAAGCTGTTCGAGAACTTAAAAATAGTCTTGATGTTTTAAGTGCAAATCTTATTCATCTGATTAGTGAAATTGTTCTGGAAATGAAAGAGCAAAAAGGCAAGAAAAGATAACCTAGGTCTGATAAAGGTGAGGTTTAAAGATTTATGCGAGTGTTATTTTAGATTGGAGAATACACAAAAGAAACTAGAAATGGTTGATATCTTAGCTAATACTTTATCCAAATCAGATGGGAGCGAAATAGGTAAAATTTCGCTTTTAACTTTAGGTAAGCTTTATCCAGATTTTGTTGGAATCGAATTAATGCTTGCAGAAAAAATGGCAATCAAAGCTCTAGCTTTAGCAACTGGTAAGAGTGAGAAGAATATTCTAAGCTTCTTAGAAGAAATAGGAGATTTAGGCAAAACAGCACATAAACTTCTAGATAATAAATCACAATCGACACTATTAGCTTTCACAAATTTAGCTTTCACAAATCAACAAGAGACTGAACAATATGATGTTGTGGATGTCTGGAAAATTCTGGATACAATTTCTCAAACTTCTGGTGAAGGATCAGCAGATAAGAAAATAAGAATCCTATCTGGTTTATTATCTAAAGTTACATCTCTGGAAGCAAGATACATCTCTAGATTGGTTGCAGGAAATTTGAGAACAGGTGTTGCAGTACAATTATTGCTTGAAGCGCTTTCAAAGGCGAAAACTGGATCGAGAGAAAATAAGCAATTTTTGGAAAGAGCTTACAACAGATGTTCAGATATAGATTATATTTCATCAGTTCTGTATAAAGATGGTCTTGAGGCTGTCAAGGAAATTGAAGTAAAGGTATTCAGTCCTATTAAAGTAATGCTTGCACAAAGAGTATCAAGCTCAGAAGAATTACTTGAAAGGTTCAATAGAAAATGCGCTCTAGAGTATAAATATGATGGCTTAAGAGTTCAAATTCACAAAAAAGAGAATAAAGTGAAATTGTTTTCAAGAAGTACTGAAGATATAACAAAGCAATTTCCTGATGTTATTGATTTCATTAACAATGCTGCTCTAGAAAATGAGTTTATTATAGAAGGAGAAATAGTTGCATACGATCACGAAAAAGAAGCAATTTTGCCTTTTCAGTATGTTTCCCAGAGAAAAAGAAAACATGATATAGATCAAAAGATTCAAGAAATTCCTGTTAGAGTTTTTCTTTTTGATGTTCTTTACAGTAATAATACTTCCAGATTAGACTTTAGTTATCTCGAAAGGAGAGATAATCTACAGAAAATAGTTAGAGAAACTAATAACGTCAAGTTTTCCCATCAAACAGTTGCTGACAACTCTGATGAAATAGATAATTTTTTCCATCAAGCACTCCAAGATAGTTGTGAAGGAATTATGGGGAAAAGTATTGGAAAAGATTCGGTGTATCAAGCTGGAGCACGGGGTTGGAATTGGGTAAAATATAAGGCAGGATACGATGCAAAATTATCTGATTCTTTTGATTTAGTGATACTTGGAGCAGAATATGGAAAAGGAAAACGTGCAGGAAAATATGGAACCTTCCTATTAGGATGTTATGATCAGATTGAGGGCGTTTATCAAACCTTTACTAGAATTGGAACAGGATTCTCTGATGAAGATCTTGCAGTTTTCTTTCAAGAACTCAAACCTCTTGAAAGAGAGAAACCTAAAGAATATCAAAGCGACATTGAAAGCAGTATCTGGTTTGACCCTAAGATAGTTATTGAGGTAATAGGAGATGAAATAACCAGAAGTCAAATGCACACCTGCTCAAGAGGTTTATTAGAAAACGACATGGATGGTTTGGCGTTAAGATTTCCTAGATTTACAGGTAGGACTGTACATGACAAAGCTCCAGAACAAGCCACTACAAATGATGAAATACGCACAATATATTTAAAGCAATAAGATAAACTACATGTGAAAGTATATGTTCGGTAGGAAAAAGAATTTGTCTGAAGAAGAAATTTCAAAGAAACCCAGTGAGGCTCTAAAAATTCTTAGTGCGAATATTGAAAACTATCACGGATACAAAGAATTAGAACTAAGAAGAGATTCTGATGTAGCTTTCAGAACAAAATTACTTACACTAATGAGGGAAACCGGAGATATGATGAGTCAAGTGCATGAACTTTTAATCCATTCACAACTATTAACAAGCTGGGGGCCAGCAGGAATAGTCATGAAAATCGTTTCAGATATGAGAAAAGAAACAGCAAGTACAGATTATAAGTATAGCACATTTTTTGATGCAAAAGAAGTTGAAGGTGAACATGGAATTGATTTGTCTATCCTCTACTTGCTAGAAATAGATATTTTGGATAACGCTGAAGAATTTAAAGACAAAATAGCAGATGTAAAAGTCAAACTAGAAGAGATGATGTTAGATGCAGTGGAAGGTAATATCACTGCTCTTATGACTCTGAGTAGCAGCGTACAAAATCGGTTTAATGAAAGAAATGAGTTACTCCGAGCATTTGAAAAGATGAAACTCTAAATATGCTTTCCAATTATTTTCTTCAAAAGTAAATCACTATTTTGATCCTTTATTACAATTATTTTATTTCTAGACTTTAACCCTCGAGAAATAGAAAGAAAAGAGGAGGGAATTTTGAAAGTTTTAGCTAAACAACTCAATACTGATCTATTTGCTTTACCTTTATCTGCTGGCTCTTTAACATAGACATCTATAGAAAAGTCAGAAACATCAATCCTATTTACTGAAGATTTGGGATGAACTCTAATTGACAAAAAAATTTTATCATTCCTAATTTCAACAGATGGATGTGAAATCAAAAAAACACCAATTGTATCCTCATTAGGCTACTTTGGCTGCAAGTCTTGCTGTAGTAGCATAAGCTATGTCTTTCTGAATAGTTGCTGGACACCAAGAAATTACACAACCAGCCCATTTTGGACAACGGGCAACAATTAAATGTCCTTGACCTCCCATATTGGTTGAGATCAATCTCTCAGGAGTCATTGTGATCACTGTAAATTTTAAATCTCCACCAAAATCAATACTTGGTTTTTGATTCTTCCATGAATCGAAAGGTATTGTAGGGTCAACAGCCCAGTCACCATATTGATAATAACATTTCAAATCATCCCCAATTAACCAAACCACTCCAATGGTTCCTTCTTGAGCAGCTACTGCAACATCGTCTTGAAAACTCATGATTCTTTCACCATTTCTAAATTAATCTAATCCTTATAGTATTAAATATTTTTTCCTACTACTAGATTGTTTCATACCTAGCATTTTAAATATTTTTCAAATGGGTAATTTAGGAACATATTTGAATACGTACAATCTTTAATTCTATTAAGAATGTTAGACGATGAAGTAAACGTTAAGAGAAGACGTATTCTCCGATTTATTAGAGATTTAGATTTACGTTACATCCGTGGTTCAATTGATAGAAGAACCTATCAAACTTTAAAAAACAAATATAAGGAACTTCTAGCAAATCTTCCAAAAACTATTACTGCAGATGAGGAAAAGAAAGAACTAGAAGAAACTAAACAAAAATTACCTGAAGTTGAACAAGATATACATCAAATTCATAGAGGGGAAATATTAATACCAGCTGAA
>JAGLXK010000140.1 GCA_023132955.1 Candidatus Heimdallarchaeota archaeon | reverse complement strand
TTCTTTAGAGTAATTACTTCAAAACGCTTGGGCCTCCCTGATATTGTTCGAACCAATCCTTTTTTCTCTAAGCTGTCAATAGTGTCATAAATTCTTGGTGTGGGGATGTCTGTCTGTTTGTGAATTTCTTCTGCAGTAGAAGATGAAAGAGCTACTAAAGTGATCAAAGTCTTAACTTCGTATTGTGTTAAACCAAGAGCTTTAAGCTTTAAGGTAAGTTCCTCGGTGTCAGACATCAGGCTTTCTCCACTTTCAAATCTATACGGAGAAATATATAAGTAAATCGTAAGAGTAGCAGCAGGAAGTAAAATTAATTAACCAAAAGTTTAAAATGAAAACAACTAGCAAAAGAAATGTAACCAATAAAACAAGGGGCAGTGATCTAGCTCGGTTATGATACCTCGCTTACACCGAGGAAGTCAGCGGTTCAAATCCGCTTTGCCCCACCAAGCTTTCTACCATTTTTGTTCCATGCCAGTCTTTAATTAATTTCAAACCACCTTTAATCTGGTAAGCTCAATAATTCATCTACTAGAACGGAGAAATAAAATGGCAAACGAAATAAATCTGAAAACAACTACTCTAGGTGGAGGATGCTTCTGGTGTATAGAAGCTATCTTCAGTGAATTAAAGGGTGTTCAACTAGCTGAATCAGGTTATTCTGGAGGTAAAGTTGACAATCCAACATATGAACAAGTATGTTCGGGAAAAACAGGTCATGCAGAAGTTGTTCAGATTAGATTCAATCCAAAGATAATTTCATATAAAGAAATTCTAGAAATATTTTTTACGATTCATGATCCGACCACATTAAATCAACAAGGTAATGATATTGGATCCCAATATAGGTCTGTAATCTTCTATCATTCAGAAGAACAAAAAAAAGTCGCTCAAAAAATAATATCCAAATTAGATAGTTCTAAGAAATGGAAAAATCCCGTAGTTACAGAAGTATCTTCGTTTGACAAATATTACAAAGCTGTAGACTATCATCAAAATTACTTCAAACTTAATGCATCACAACCATACTGTAAAGCTGTTATTGAACCAAAAGTTAACAAGTTTCGAAAACTGTATTTTAATCAATTAAAATGAAATATATCAATCAATGTTGGTTTTTTAATCTTTAACTTTTAACTCTTCTTGAACTTTAGTTAATTCTTTTACCCTTTTAGGGACTTGAGCTCCAATCTTTGCCCTTCCTAAGAGATACCCTAATTCAGGAATCATTCCATCCGCTCTAGTTCCTCTTTTACAAATTAGTCTATATTCAAGTAAACCTATTCTTTCTATTACTTCAATGTCTTCGGCATGATTTGAACCGATAAGGGCATGCTTTATCATTCTTCTTGTAGTTCCACAGATAATTAATGACTCTTTCTTTTCCTTTAATGCACTTTTCAACCATTTGAGGGATTCATCAGAAAGTTTGACCCAAACTTTAGATCCGAGGACTTGCTTTTTTATTACCTCAAAGAACATTGGTAAATTATCTATGAAGCCATACGCTCTAACCATATTCATTAGAGGAACTTTTTTACCTTGAGCCAATTGCTCTCTCATCTCGTATAATGGATACAAGGCATCTATGTTTTGGGTTGTGCTTGTTATACCGCAGTCTATGAACAAACCAAACTTAACTTCCCCTACCTCTCTAAATCTACCATAAATAGCATCTCCCTCTTGCAAATCTCCAATGCTTCGTATTGTTCCATAATTTCTTATTAAGATGTTTTTGGCTATTTCCTCATCTTCCCCTTCTATTGTAACTTCGGCATATCTTTCCTTAGTGAAACTTATTCCCTTGACTTTTACATCTAAATTTTCAAACTCTTTGTTTAGTATGTAAGTAAAAGCTTTTTCTGAACTATGTTTAGCAACAATGTAGGTTTTTTCAAGAGTAATTACTTTTTGCATATTTTATCACCTTAAATCTTCTTAGTCTGCTTTCCCCTTTCCATAGGAACAATTTCATAGTTTGCATCTTGGAATTTTTGTTTTCTTGCTTCTCCTTCCGTAATCCTATCAAGAAAAACTGCAAGTGCTGCAACTTCACTATGTGGTTGATTACCAATTGCTATATTATGATCTGCAAGTTCGAAAACTTGACCCGGAACTTTAACTCCGCCAACCACAATCAGAATCTCCTCCTTCTCCAAATCTTGGATTTCCTGTAATTTATCTGATAGTTCAATACCATACATCGTTAGATGAATCACAATCCCACCTTGTTTCTTCCAATCTTTCAAGAAATTCCAAGGTTTTCCAATATGTGTTGCGGATAAATTTCCTCCCCATTCTTGCTGTATTTTCTGAATACTGTCTTCCACATGTTTATCATGATCTCCTGTGTAGAAGAATTCAGATGCTCCAAAAGCTCTAGCTGTTAATGCCAAATGTGTAGAGATTCTCTTGTCTCTTACAACTCTATGTGATAATCGGAGTACAGCTAGTTTCATACCGATAATTAATTTGAAATACACTTAAAGTTGCTGATTTGGTTGCTTAATAGATTTTTCGCGGAAGATAAAATGCTTAACAAAACAATTAATTAATGAATCAAAACAATAAGTAAAGTATAATATATATAGACTTTTATATTTATTTAGGTAAGAAAATATTGAGAAATACCGAGGGTGCTAAGACTGTCAAAAGAAAGTTCTGAACCAGATCAAAATGATCCTGCTTATTTAATTTCATATGCTAATCACTTAGAAAGACAAGCAAGACAGTTAGAAACAGAAAAACAGATGGTAGAAAGCGAAAGATTGAGACTTCAACGAGAAGTAAACAATCTGAAAGTAGAACTTGAAAGGTTAAGATCTCCTCCGCTTTTTATGGGTTATATCGTGGAAACACTTGATAACAAAACAGCTGTAGTTAGAAGCACAACAGGTCCAAATCTTGTCGTATCAATCTCACGTCAAGTTGATATAAACAATCTGAAACCTGATACTCGTGTTGCACTAAATCAAAGAACTTTTGCTATTGTAAATGTCTTGCCAGCTTCGTATGATCCCATGGTTCAAAAAATGGAGCTCATCGAAAAACCAGCCGAAAGATATGTTGATATTGGTGGTCTAGATGCTCAGATACAAGAGATTATAGAAACAGTTGAATTACCTCTGTTGAAGCCAGAGTTATTTGAGAAAATAGGTATAGATCCTCCGAAAGGAGTGCTTTTACATGGAGCTCCTGGGACTGGAAAAACTTTACTGGCTAAAGCAGTTGCTAACGAAACTCAAGCTGCTTTCATTCGATTGATAGGGAGTGAGCTTGTGCAAAAATTCATTGGTGATGGTGCAAGGTTAGTAAGAGAAATTTTCGAATTTGCTAGGGAAAATGCTCCAAGCATTCTATTTATTGATGAATTGGATGCAATAGGAAGTAGAAGAATAGACCTTGCTACTAGTGGTGATAGAGAGGTTCAAAGAACCTTAATGCAGCTTCTTTCAGAATTAGATGGTTTCAATGCTAGGGGAGACGTTAAAATTATTGCAGCCACTAACAGGATAGATATTTTAGATTCCGCAATGTTAAGACCTGGTAGATTTGATAGAATAATAGAAACCCCCCTTCCTAATGCAGAAAGTAGAACTATAATATTCAAGATTCACACTAAAGGGATGAATATTAAGGGAGATGTTGATATAAAATATTTGGTTCAAATGACAGAAGGTGGCAGTGGAGCTGACGTCAAAAACATCTGTACAGAAGCAGGCATGTTTGCTATACGTGCAGAGAGAGACCACGTTGTAAATCAAGATTTCGTTGATGCTATTAAGAAAATCACTGGAGACAAAGAAACAACTGCCCGAGTAACAACTGGATATATTTGAGAATATCCATCTTCTTATAGTTTATTTAATTTTATTAAACTGTCAAGCAATTTCTTTTGTCTGAAAAATCCTTGAACAACGTGAGATTCTTTTCCAAATTTTTGAACAAAGTGATCAAGCTTCTCCTCAAAAGAGCATCTATCGTTACCTGATGTAAGATTATCAGAATATGAAACAATTTCTTCTTCTAGTGTTTCAGGGATGTAATCTCCTGGGGGTAATCCTAGTTTTTTTGCTTCCTCTTTGACTATTCCTGTTCCAATGTGGTTCCTGACTATTGCAATGATTCTCGAATCAATATTCTCTTTTTCTAGAATTTCAACACCATTTACTGCATGAGAAATAGAATGAGTAATAGTTCTACCAATGTCATGTAACATAGCCCCAGCAATAGCGATTTTTCTGTTAACTTGTGGTATCTTCAAACAGAACTCTTCAACAATACTTGTAACAGTTAAACAGTGTTGAATTACAGTGTTTGGAGTCTTGTATTTTTTCAAGATATACATGCACTGATTTTTTGTAGGAATACTTGAGTTTTCCATCTTTTTCTATGCTAAAGAATCTTGTTCATCTTTTATATTTTATTGAAATTCAGTAAAAACCTTATATCAAAACTTTTTTAAGAAAATTTAAGTGACACAACTCGACTGCAAATGCCTAGCGAAATAACTAAAGATAGATTAGAAGAAATTATTCAGCTAACTATAGACCAGAAAGGTGAATTGAGAACAAAACGTCATAAAGGCGATATCAAGCTCAAATTCAGAACAAAGAAGAAGCTTTATACAATTAAACTTCCTCTGAAAGAAGCAGAAGCGATAATTAACGATCTCTCATCAAAAATAGAAGTTATTTCATTTTCATGAGAGCTAAAGAGAAAGCTACTCCTCATCATCCTTCTTCTTTTTAATTACTACTATATCACCTAGGGTTTGAAATGTTGAACCCTTCTTTTGGTCTTTTGAGCCGTAAGCTTGAATTTCCTCAGTCATTTTAATATTGTAGAACTTCTCTAATCTACCAATTAGATCATCTGATGGTCTCATCTTGCCAGTTTCAAGACTTTGTAATTCAGCTACAGATATTTTAGTTTGAATTGAAACTTCTTTCTGATTAAGCTTCATTTTTTGTCTAGCTAATCTTATTTTTTCAGCATAATCAGTAACAAGCTCCTTTTCACTACCAAATCTCCCTCTTCTTTGAGGTTGTGATGAAGTGGATGTTCTTGGAGTATATGCTGAACGTGAGGGCGAGGTTCTAGTACTAGCAGTAGGTTTCTTTGGTGATCTCTTAACAACTGGTTTTCCGTGTTTGGCACAAGCTGGACAAACTAATAATTCAGCTCCTTCTATCTTTATTGTAATTGATCTCCCATATATCTCACTACCACACATTTCACATGTTGACAAATTTATTCACCATAGGAGGTTGAATTTAAACTGATAAATAAAGACAAATTCAAAAACATTTTTCTATGGGCTTAAATAGACTTGATATAGCTAAAGATTACTGTATTTAAGAAGATTGTAGGTGATATGCGTGGATTTCTGTCCTAAATGTGGAAAATTACTTCATACTGAAAAAAATAAAAATGGTGGAACTATTCTAATTTGCCTTAAATGTGGATTTAAACGTGATTTGGGTGAAAATGAAGAAGTAGCCTTTACTGAGGAAGTCGAACACAACTTAATTAAAGAGATGACAACAGTATTTGATGAAGCACAAGCAGATTCAACAAAACCTACAGAAGATAAGTATTGCGAAGACTGCAAAAAGATTCAAAAAATCAGTTTTTGGATGATACAAACAAGAAGTGCTGATGAATCACCAACAAGATTCTTCCGTTGCACCATATGTGATAAAACTTGGAGAGAATACGATTAATTGGATGTAACTTTAATGAGTGAATCAGATTTTGAAAAACCCTACAAAGATAAACCGTTTGTTGATGTAAATATTGCAGAGATTCAAAAACCTGGTAAATACCGAATAGTGGGTAAAATAGCGGAAATTACAGATTCAACAATACTAATTGATGATGGATATGAACAAATTACAATAATCCTGCCAGAAAATATTAGTATTGGTCTTAAGGAAGGTTTACAAATACGAGCTCTTGGTTATGTGGAATTGCTTCCTGAGAAACAAATGAGAGGTTCATTTATTCAGAATTTCAACGGTGTAGATTTAGAAGTTTACAAGCAAATAAATGAACTTGAGCAATCCTTAAGAAGAGTTAATATATGATGGGTTTTGATAGACGATTCCCTTATATAGTGAAAAGATAAACAAAGAGAAAGAGATAAATTCGTAATTTAAGTAAAAGTATTGGTGTATAATAATGGCTTTTCAAATGGTATTAGAAGACGCGAAATTGATGTCCAATATAGTGTCAATTATAAGTTCAATAGTTGCAGAAAGCAGAATAAATGTAGACGAAGATGGTATCCGAATTAAAGCATTTGATGCAACCCGTATTTCCATGATAGATTTCTTCATGAAAAAGGAAGCTTTTCAAAAATATGAAGCTAAGGATGCCGATCCTATAGGTTTGAGTTTGGAAACATTAAATACAATATTAAAAACAGCAAAGGCTAATGAGCAACTCAGAATGTCTTTCGATGATACAACAAAAAGATTTGTTGTAGAATTTATAGGACAAAACCAGCAAAGAAAATTTGCTCTATCAGTAATTGATATTCCAGAAGAAGGAAATATTCCAGATTCCATTCACATTGAATTTGATACAAATTTTGAGATTAAAGCATCATTTATTCAGCAAGTTCTAAAAGATGCAGAAATGGTAAGTGATTACTTGAAAATAAGAGCAAAGGAAGAAGGTATCTTCTTTGGAGCAGAAAGTGATACAAAGGAAATGGATACATTCATTGAACCTCAAAGTGAAGAAATGGAAACAGGGGCTTTTCTAGTTTCTGGAGAATCCGAAGCAATGTACTCACTTGATTTTCTTTCAAACTTTCTACGAGGTATACGTTCTTCTGACTATGTTAGAATGTCATTCAATAGAGAACAACCAATTAGATTGGTGTATGAAATTGAAGACAAAGGACATCTAATTTACTTTGTTGCACCAAGAATAGAAGAAAGCGAAGAAATTGAGGATTAAGAAGGAAGCTAAAACTAAAGAGGGAGACTATTCTTTATTTCTTACTAATGGACTGAGGAAGCATTGTGTTTGATAAAATTCAAAATAAATGGAAAGAAGAACGGGAAAAAGAACAACTAACTCCCATGAATGAAGCTTTCTATGGTGCTATGAGAGATTTTTTGAAAGCGAGAACTGTCAGAACTAAAGAAGAAATTAATCCTCTTATCAAAAAGATACTAGAAGAGAGATTATTTCGATTAAAATATGTGATTAACGATTTACTAAAACTTAGAACAAGTAAAATTATCCAAATTGTTATGAGTAAACAAGAGATAAATGTGAATCTTGCACGAGAAGAGCAAAATTTCTATGAAAGAATGAAACAAGTATATGATGTTTATCGAAAGGATGTTTTTTCACCAAAAGATGTCGCATACACTGATTTGAGCTTACCCTCAATAAGCAGTGAAGATACAGATTTAGATGATGAAATAGATTTCGTGGCAGTTAGATTCATACAAAGTACAAAAGAAAAAATCAAAGGTTTGGATGGTAAAACATATGGACCCTTTGAAATTGAAGATGTTTGTTTACTACCAAAAGAAAACGCAAAAGGTCTTGTAATAAAAGACATTGCTGAAAATATTGAATTAAAAGAGTGAAAATTCTTAATATTAAGATAGTACTTCTACTATCTCACCCAATATCTTAGCTTTACCACCACGAGGTTGAGCTAAATCTTCTTCACATACAGTGCATTTAACCACAATTTTAGCAGAATCAAATATTACTTGCTCATTGTTACAACTAGTGCATTTAACCTTCAGGAACTTTGTTGTTGGATAAGGTATTTTAGACATGATTGAGTTTTGAGAACTACTCTTTAAAAAAATGTTGTTATAAAACAAGTTCAAAAAAACGTTACAAAATTAAAGAAAAATGGTGCGGGGAGGGAGATTCGAACTCCCGAACCACTAAGGAACGGATGTCCCATCTAGCCAATGACTCTTGATAGATCTTGAGTCCGTCATCGTTGACCACTTGATTATCCCCGCAATTATGGAAGTCTCAACGATATTTGAGAAATTCAACCATACTTATTTAATCTTTTCTTCTTTTAGTTCGGTAGTAGAGTACAACTAATGGTAAAAACACAATTGCCATCAGAGAAGAAATAGAACCATATGAAGCTTCTTTGCTATCACCAACATATTTCACCAAGGTAAAATTAGTATTTTCATTTCCCCATTCATCAACAACTGCAATGGTAACATTATAATCCCGTTTCTCATCAATTGATAAACTAAATGTGTAATCCCAGGAGTTCAACATGGTTGCTCCATGACTTCCCCATGTTTTCAAATCTTCATCTACATAGCAATAATAGTTAAAATCTGATCTATCACTTAATCCAAAAATCACATCAACTGTTGCTTCATCGGTGTAGTATATTACATTCTGACTATTGATGGTAGGTCCCTTTACATCATCTTCCCAGACATATTTCTCATGGTTTAGGATGAAATCTGTAGCGTTTAGGGTTAAACCATAATATAAGTTATTTACAACTGTTGGCATGGGATAGTTCTCTGTGTACCCTGCTATTGATTCTATATATTCCACTAGATTAGGATATGCTTCAAATGTTTCATTATAACAATTCCTGATCAGTGGTAATGAATACAAATGCATTTCATTTAGGCTTATTACACCATCAAGAGACGAATCAGCAGAAATATTTGTCATTGCTTTAGCCCAGAAATGTGAGGATATACCTCCCGCAAAAGGAGGTTCGCTTAAAGACCATGTACCATTTTCTTCAGGGATAAAAGCGACTGCAAGTTCAAATGGGCTTACACTGCTCATTGCATAGCATTTCCCTGAAAAAAGTCTCACAAATTCTCCACCATAGCAAGATTCCATCAAATAAACCTTATTAGCTGTTCCAATTTGATTGAACTCTGCTTGAAACCAGCTATTGAAATCCAATACATCTCGACAATAAGTGTGACCATGAGCCGTGATGTAAATAAAAACCAAATCATTTTCATCAACTTCTTGTTCTAGGTAATTTAGTTGCTCAAGGAAAATTGTTTTTGTGAGATTTTCATCTCCTAGAAACAATGAAATGTTGTCATCAGACCATCCTATTTGAAGAAGAGAATCTTTCAATTCAATAGCTGATCCCATAAGTGTACCGTTTACTTCAACTCCAAATTGATCAAAAAGAACTGCATAGGTTTCAATTGGATTATCGAAATCTTCAGTATTTAAGGAGTAAACCTGCGATTCACTAGAAAGCAGAGAGGAGAATATTACAAGAACTATGATAGTCTTTCGGAAAGCAACTTTCATTATTCTTCAGCAACATTAAGCATTTATATTTATTCTGACTTATAGCTTTAGTAATGATAGTTCTAATTGTCTATCAGAAAGAAACTCACAGCCATCTTCTGTTACTATAACATCCTCTTCAACGCTGCAGTAACCATGATTTTCAACGTAAACATGGAGTTCTAAAGTAAATGCTTGCCCTTCTTCAACCTTGTACATTACAGATTTTCCGTATTTCTCCCATCTTGGACCCAACAGACATCCTCCATCATGCACGTTTCTTCCAATTTGATGTCCAAGTGCATGCATGAATTCTTGATATCCTGCATCAGTAACCACTTTACGCGCAACACAGTCTACTTCCCAGCCTTGGACACCTGGTTTTAGTTTTTCTGCTCCAGCATTAATTGCCTTGATAACAGTTTCAAAAGCTCTTCTGACTTCTGTTGTAGGTATATCTTCACCATCTTGTAATACATAGTTCATTCTTTGGAGGTCTGATGCATATCCCTCATAAAAAACGCCGTAATCAACATTAATTAAATCCCCTTTCTTGATTTTAATATCGGAAGATGCTTTTCCATGGCCTATTGATGTAGATGGACCAACGTGGACTAGAGGAGGGTAAGAAACAGTTAGATTATTTTCTTTGGTAAATTTCAAGAGCATTTCTTCTATTTCTTCCTCAGACATACCAATTCTTGCTGTCTCACTAACTTTTTTGTGCCCTAATTCACTAAAATCAACAGCTTTTCTTATATTTTCTAGTTCCAGTTCTGTTTTTCTCCCCCTTAAAGCTGCAAGAAGATTCTCAGAAGAAATTAGTCTGTTAATATATTCTGTATCTTCTAGCATTTTGTTTAATCTAAGCCACATACCATGTGTTAATCCATCTGCGGCAATATTATCAAAAGAATAATTAATGGCTATGTTTTTTGGTTTAAGTTCGTTTAAAACTGCAAGTAGTTCTTCTTTTATGCTTTGATCATAACTTATGACTTTATCATAAATTCCTGATACCTCTATATTCTGAGCATCATATCTTCCACAAATGACAATTTTTTGACCATTTTTACTAATAATGATAGCTGATTGCCAAGTTAACCAAGTATCTTCCAGAAGAAAATATAAGCTTGGATCATGAATTTCTGATGTTTTTCTAACATATGTCAACCACAAATCTATGCCTAATTCGTTTAAAATCTTGACGGCTTGATCTGTTTTTTGCTTAACTATACTCATCAAACTGCTTTTTCTTCTTCTTCTTTATTTATTTTTTTACTACATCTAGGATTGCATCACATAAAGAATTCAAAAACAGTCTATTTTATGTTAGAAACAATTACCCCCATAAGAGAAAATTAAAGAAGGCTTAAATACATAATATTTTGTTAAATAATACCATAATTTATTACGTGTGAGATTGTCCATGTCTAGGGAAGCAGTTGATAATTTTGATGAGGATGCAGATGTCAATTCTGTTAAAGTGGCATCAAAGATAAATATTTCAGAACGACAAAGACAAACTCTCATAGAAGTTGTTGATGATATTGCGGGAGAAGAGGTAAGAAAAGTTACTTTAGTTCTGCTAAATGCAGATCAAGAAACTACAGATGAGGAGATTTCTGAAAAACTTGATATGCGTCTAAATCAGGTGAGAAAATCTCTCTATAAACTATATGATCTCCAACTTGCAACTTTTAGAAGGATTAGAGATAAGTCCACTGGGTGGTTTGTTTACTTTTGGACTTTGCATCCTGAAAGGATTGACGTGTTTGTTGATAGAAAGCAGCAAGAAGTTATGGAGAAACTACAAGAAAGATTAGCTTACGAAGAAGAAAATATGTTTTTTACATGCAATAATCCTGAATGCCCTAGAGTTATTTTTCAAGAAGCAATGGATAATAATTTTGAGTGTGAACATTGCGCAGGAAGATTGGAATCTTTTGATAATGAGCAGCTAAAACAAGTGTTAAGGGAAAAGATTACTGAAATGAAAGAGATAAGAGACAAAACTAGAAAAATAATGAAAGGAGAAAAATAATACATTCATTTCATTTTAGCTAAATCTCAACTGAATTGAATCACTTTCTAATTCTTTTATAGCATCTCTAGCAATCCATTTTGCACTTTTAGAATCTTTCTTCTGAATCTCCTTTGCTAATTCAATGGCTTTTTTGTTTAGGTTTAAGTTTCTTTTTCCAATTTGTCTCAAAGCCCAATTTACTGCCTTTTTTACATTTTTTCTGTCATCAATTGATTCCTTCTCAATAAAAGGAAAGAATTGCAGCAATTTTTTATCATCTGCTTCTTTATCTTTCCAGGCAAAAACAGCAATTAGTGCAAATGCTGCTCGTTTTACAAATTCTTCTTTTCTACTACTCCACTCAGTGGCTTTTATGTATGCATAATCTGTCAGATAGAAAAGATTCATACAAGTCTGATCAACAATTTCCCAATATGTGAAATGCGGAGAAGAAACCCATTCTTCCATTTGAGTTTGTGTTACTTGTGAAGGATTATCAATCATAGCACCCAGAATCATAGTCTCTCTATACCCAAAATCCCATAATTGTTGAGCAAGCTTGTGATTCTTTTTAATTTTCTTTGCCATTTTACGTAGAATTGGTATTCTTACTCCAAAAACCTTATCCGGATTTATACCAAACCTTATCATTCCTTCTACATTGGCTGAATTACTTTGAGATTTTAATTCATTCAATATCTCTTCAAGATTCATCGTAATCTAATACTAAATTAGTTTTGAGAATATAAATTTGTAATCCATATTTTTTTGAATAATCAATAAAGTTTATTTGATACTATTTTCATTTTAACAAGAATAAAAGGTGTTTCCATTATGATTCCTAATTTAAAAAGAGCAAAAGACGAGGTTAAGAATGCTGGTTTAGATAACCTAGTAATTAAACTGGATCATGTTGCTTATCGAGTTAAAATGGGACAAAGAGAAAAAGCAATGAAAGAAATTGCAGACTTAGTACCCTATAAAGAGTATAAAACTTTCAAAGTTATTTCAATGAAGGCTACAACAAGCACACTTAAGCTTCATGATACGTTACCTGTAATAGTTGTAAGTGAAGGTTTAGCTGAAGATTCTATAGTTGAGAACTATGTAAAGAAATATGGAGGAAGAATACATCATCTTGCATATTTAGTACGTGACATAGAAAAAGTAGTAGAAATTCAAAAGAACAAAGGTGTAAAATTTACTACAGATGATATAATTGGGAGTGAAGAAGAGGGAATTAAACAAATATTCACATTACCTACCGAAACAGCTAATCATATCATTGAATATATCCAGCGTTTTGGTGATTTTGATGGTTTCTTCACACCTTCAAACATAGGTGCTCTGATGAAATCAACTGAAAAATTAGGTGAAGCATGAAAATATCAAGAAAAGTTTATTTTTTATTAATCTTCAAATAAAATGATATACATGAAAAAGCTACAAGAAAGTCCAAACTCAGCTCTTTATCCAAATCCAGTAATGCTAGTATCAGCAACACATAACAAGAAAGAATCTATTATCACTTTAGCTTGGGGGGGAACAAGTAGTTCTAATCCACCTTATGTTTCTATAGCAATTAGAAAAGCAAGATTTTCTTATAATCTAATAAAAAATTCTAAGGAATTTGTACTTAATATTCCTACATCAGAAATGCTTACTCAGGTGGAATTCTGTGGAACAAAATCTGGTAGAGACTTCAATAAGTGGAAAGAATGCAATTTCACCAAAGGTAATAGTGTTGAGATTAATCCCCCTTACATAATTGAATGTCCAGTAAGTATGGAATGTAAATTACATCAAGTTATTGACCTTGGTACTCATGATTTGTTCATAGGAGAAGTAGTAGCAGTTCATCTGGATGAAGAATGGAAAGAAAAAGGATACCCAGATATGCTTACCTATACTAGAGGAAAATACAAAAAATGCATAGATATTAACTAAGAAGATATGGTGGTCGGACTGGGATTTGAACCCAGGATCCTTTGCTCCCGAAGCAAAAATCTTACCAAACTAGACCACCCGACCATTCATACATTCCTTCTAATTTCTATTTACAAAAACCAAGTTAAAAAAATTCTGAAAGATAAATACTATAAGTTACATTTCAAATGAAAAATATGTGATTAGCAATTTAATGGTTGATTCTGATGAGAATTTTAACAATAAGACCCAATTTACTCCGCTTATCTGATTATGACAAAGAAGATATTTTTCTGGTAATTGACACGTTTAGAGCTACATCAACCCTAGCAGTTTTGGCTGAATCTGGTGTAGAAAATATCTTTATTGTTAAAAATCAAGAAGAAGCAAGAATCTTACAAAAGCAATTATGTCCTGGCTGTTTATTGATAGGTGAAGAGAAAGGTTTGAAGATTAAAGGGTTTGATTATGGAAATAGTCCTTCTTTTTTATATAAGAAGAACTTAGAAAATAAAAGTGTAGTTTTTCTTCAAGTAATGGCGCAAAAACACTAATATTGCTCAAGAACAAGAAGAATGTTTTTCTCGGCGCTTCGGTAAATCTTCCAAGTATATCTAAAGAAGTAAGTAAATTAGCAGCAAAGGAAAAAAAGAATGTAATAATAATTCCTGCAGGCCATCAAGGGAATCCAAAAGAATATGTTTTGGAAGACTGGATTACTAGTGTTCTAATCGCTAGAAAAGTATCTGAATTAACTGAATTTCCAATTGTTACACAAGATGATTTCTGGGATAAAACTATAGATGCGCTAGATGAAGAGAGTACTCTTGAAAAATTACTCATAAATTCGCCTAATGGAAGGTATTTAGCAGAGTTAGGATTTGAAAACGATGTGATTTTTTCTATTTCAGTTGACAAAATTGATAATTTTTTGAAAGTGAAAAAATGGCTGAAAATAGATGGTTATAATTGTGTAAAGTTAGAATAAAAGAAAGAAAAGGAAAAAAGAACTATATGTTTATAGTATTGAAGTCTGTTTTCTTATCCCTTTTTGTAGGATGGAATTTATCAATAACTTCAGATGGAATACGTTTTAGCACTCTGTAAGGATCATCAAAAATTCCTAATAATTCCCAACCAACATCTAATGATTCGAAAATTGATCTGTCCTCATAGTAATCTTGATTGATGAATTTTTGCTCAAAAAGTTCTGCAAATTCGAGAGTCTTCTTATCAATATCTGAAAGCGATTCATCTCCAACTACAGCAACAAGATCTCTCAAATCTTTACCTGTAGCATAAAGTGCGTATAACTGATCTTGAACATACTTATGATCACTTCTTGTTGAACCCTTTCCAATTGTATCTTTCATTAGCCTAGAAAGTGAAGGTAATGGATTAATCGGTGGATACAATCCCTTTCTGTTTAATCCTATATCTACATACACTTGTCCTTCAGTAATGTATCCAGTTAAATCTGGTACAGGATGGGTGATATCGTAGTTTGGTAATGTTAGAATTGGAATTTGGGTGATTGAACCTTTCCTACCATGTATTCTTCCCGCTCTCTCATATATTGTTGAGAAATCTGAGTACATATAACCGGGATAACCTCTTCTGCTAGGAACTTCGCTTCTTGCAGCAGCAACTTCACGAAGAGATTCTGCATATGCTGTTATATCAGTGAGAATTACGAGCACATGATAATCATGATCATATGCAAGATGTTCAGCTGCTGTTAAAGCAAGACGAGGTGTTAAGAGTCGTTCAATCGCAGGATCATCTGCTAAATTAAGGAAAAGAACAACTTTGTCCAAAGCACCAGTTTGTTCAAAATCATCTCTGAAGAATCTGGCTTCATCTGCTGTGATTCCCATTGCACAAAAGATAACTGCAAAATCCTCTTTTGCCCCAAGAACCTTTGCTTGTCTAGCAATTTGAGCCGCTAACATATTATGTGGAAGACCACTCCCACTGAATAATGGTAGTTTTTGTCCTCTTACTAGTGTCAATAATGTATCAATTGTACTAATGCCTGTTTCTATAAACTCTTTGGGGTACTGTCTAGCAGAAGGATTTATTGGTGATCCAGTGATATCTAGAATTCTTTCTGGTACTATATCTCCTCCACCATCTATGGCTTCACCTCTACCATTGAATACTCTGCCAAGCATCTCAGCACTAACACCTATTTTCATGGTTTCTCCAAGAAATCTACATATGGTGTCTTTTGTTTCAAGACCGGAAGTACCTTCAAAACATTGAATAATTGCGAGATTCTTAGACACATCTAGAACTTGACCTCTTCTTTTTTCTCCTGTTGTGGTGATAATCTCAGCAATTTCGCCATAAGATACACCACCCATTCCTTGTAGATCTACAAACATCAAAGGTCCTGAAACTTCAATGACTGTTTTAAATTCTCTAGTTTCATATTTTTCTTGGACTGTCATTATTAATCCTCCACACCAAAGGCTTGAATTGTCAAGCCATCTATTTCTTTCATCAACTCGTTTAAGCTCGTTTCAATTTCACTTCTTTCAATGTACTTCATTCTTGCAATTCTAACAACTAATTCGTGCTCAAAAATGTCTGACACAATTGCCCCTCGTTTGTAGAGGTCTTGAGCTTTTTCGTAAAATCGTAGAATTGTTTTCAACATAAGATATTGTTTCTCCAAGCTGCAGAAACTATCTATTTCATGAAATGCATTTTGCTGTAAGAAATCCTCCTTAAGCATTCTCGCTGTTTCAAGAATGATTTTTTCACTTGGAGGTAAAGCATCAGGTCCAACCAGAGCAACAATATCTTGCAACTCCTTATCCTTTTGGAGAAGTGCTAAAGCCTCTGCTCGTAATTCAGGGAATTCGGGACTAACATTTTCTGAATAATAATCTTCTAAAGCTGACCAATAAAGAGTATAACTTAGTAAGTAATCAATCGCAGGAAAATGTCTGCGGCTAGCTAAATCTTTCGAAAGTGCCCAGAATACTTTGACAATTCTTAGTGTGTTCTGTGTAACTGGTTCACTGAAATCTCCACCAGGAGGACTGACTGCGCCAACTACAGTAATACTTGCTTCTCTTGGTTTAGAACCAATTGTTAAAACACGACCTGATCTTTCATAATATTCAGCGATTCTTGAAGCAAGATATGCTGGAAATGATTCTTCACCGGGCATTTCTTCTAAACGTCCCGAGATTTCTCTCATAGCTTCTGCCCATCTTGATGTGCTGTCAGCCATCATCGCCACATCGTAACCCATGTCACGGAAGAATTCTGCCAGTGTGATACCTGTATAAACACTAGCTTCTCGAGCAGCTACAGGCATATTGGATGTATTAGCAATAAGTACTGTACGGTCCATCAAAGGTCCTCCTGTATATGGATCCACCAGTTTTGGAAACTCTCTGAGGACATCAGTCATCTCATTTCCTCGCTCACCACAACCAACATAAACCACAATTTTAGCATCAGACCATTTTGCTAGTTGGTGTTGACTGACAGTTTTGCCTGTTCCAAACCCACCAGGAATCGCCCCTGTTCCACCCTTAGCTATAGGAGCTATTGTATCAAAGATTCTCTGTCCTGTTATTAAGGGAATATTAGAAGGTAATCTCTGATGATAGGGTCTCGGTTGTCTTACTGGCCATTTGTGATAGAATTGTAAATCAACTTTGTCGCCTGTGGGGGTAACAACAGTTGCTGATAAATCATCTACAGTATAATCTCCTCTTTGTGCAATGAATTCTAATTTTCCTTGAATATTCGGAGGAACCATCAACTTGAAATCTACAGTTGGAGTTTCCGGTATTTCACCCAAAATATCTCCTCCAACAACCTTATCTCCTACTTTTAGACTAGGTGCAAAATCCCATAATTTCTTGTGATCTAAACCAGATATTTCAATTCCTCTAGCAATAAAATCACCCGAGACTTCTCGAATTACGGGTAATGGTCTTTGAATTCCATCAAAAATTTGTCTCATCAAACCTGGTCCAAGTTCAACAGAAAGAGGCGCGTTTGTTAAATGGACTGGTTCTCCAGGAGTTAACCCCTCAGTATTTTCATAAACTTGAATTGTTGCTAAATCACCAGTAAGTCTAATAATTTCTCCTACTAGCTTTTCCTCTCCTACTCTTGCTACATCATATAGCTTAGAGCCTAGCATATTAGAAGCTTGAACAACTGGTCCAGAGATTCTATAGATTAAACCGATTTGTTCAGTATTAGTAGTAGTCATCATTCATACTCTCTATTCGCTACCCAACTTAATGATTTCTTTTTTTAAGTTTTGTTAAATATCTCTCTTTTTGCTGAATAAGTCTCCATACTCAAAAAAAGCGATAAAACTAGTAGTATAATCTTTCTAAGTTTATTGTTGATATTTTTGTATCGCTTGAGCAACCAACTTTAAGCTATCTTGCAATAAAATATCAACCTTTTCCTTGCTCTTGGCTTCCACAAAGATTCTGAAAATTGGTTCTGTTCCAGAAGGTCTTATCAGAATCCAACTGTCAGAAGATATGAGTTTGATACCATCAATTGAGATAACTTCATCAGCTTGAACATTAGTTTTGATATATTCCATTACTAGCTCCTTCAGATCATTCGAACATTTGATCTTTTCTTTAGCTTGATAATATTGAGGTAATTCAGATATTAAATCACTCAAGGTACTTTGGGATTCAGCTAAAATATTTGCCATCAAAGCTGCTGCCATCATTCCATCCCTAACACTTTGATGAGGTGCATAAAACAATCCTCCATTTTCCTCTCCTCCAAGAATGCAATTATCCGCAATCATTTTTCGGCTTACATAGATACATCCAACAGGTGTCCAAGTGACTGATCCACCAAGATCTTCTGCGATATCAACAACTGCTGAAGAAGAACTAACGGGGGTAACAAATTGCTTGTTATCAGAATTTTGTAATATCCACCTTTCAAAAAGTGCAATTGATTTATCTCCAAAGTAGATTTTTCCCCTTTCATCCCCAAATATTGCACGATCTGCATCTCCATCATGTCCTACAGAAAAATCAGCTTTAACTTGATTAGCAACATACCCCATCACTCGAAGTTTCCTTGGATCGGGTTCCACCCCTCTTCCTGGGAATTTGCCATCAAGCTGACAATTAACTGAAACAACTCTTATTCCAAGATTCCTTAATACGTAAGGTGTAACTAAGCTTCCTACAGCATTTCCTCCATCAACAACAGCTGTAAGTTTCTTTTTTTGTATTAAATCAACATCTACAAACCCAATAATTTGGTTTATGTATTCAGGTATTAGATTCATTTTTGTTATGCTTTTCTTCGTCTCAGTTTTTCCATCTTGATAGGTTTCAGCTTCATAGGTCTCTTCTATTCCCTTCTGTTTTACTATGTCAATCTCTATTCCGTCTGAATCTATTACCTTGAGACCATTAAATTCTGGAGGATTGTGGCTAGCAGTTACCACTATACCAATATCTGCGTGTAAATAGGGAACCGCAAACTGTACTAATGGAGTTGGTACTATTCCCAAATCTATAACTTCTATTCCTTGTGCTAAGAAACTGGAAATAACAATTTCTTTGAGAGAAGGACTACTTAACCTCGAATCAGAACCAATCACCATTGTACCCTTATTTAGCATATACGAAGCAATGGCTGAACTTATTCTGGAAACAAAATCAGGAGTAATTAATTCACCCACTACACCTCTTATCCCGTTTGTGCCAAAATATTTTCTTTTCATTAGTCATCTATTTGTGTGTCGGAATAAATCTTTTTCGTCATATCGTCATATCCTTTAAGATATCAAGGTGCAACAGAATCTTTTAAAAGAGTAATTTATGGTATTCATTTAACTGGACAATTTATCGTGGTAGGTACAATGAGCGTTGAGTTTCTAAAAATAATAAGAAAAACAGAAAGAGATTGTGAAGAAAAAATCAAACAAACAGAAGTATCCAAACAAAATGCTATTTTAGAAGCAGAAAAAACTTCTGTATTAAAGGTTCGAGATGCGGAAATTCAAGCTAAAGAGGAAGCTGAAAAAATTCTTTCTGGTGCTGAAGATAGAGTTGAAAAAGAATTTGTCTCAATGAATAAGAAATTTGAAGAAAATCAAAATAAATTCAATGAAAAGGCAAAACAAGTTGAGAAAAAAGCTATTGAGGTAGTTCTCTCTGAAGTTTTATAGTTCGATATTATGTGATTTACATGAGTTCTCCAATAAGAAACAAAATTGTAAGCATTGGTGATGAAGAAACATCATTGGGTTTCAAATTATCTGGAATATCCCAAGTTTTTACGGAAGAACCCGAAAAAGCAGGATCACTTTTGAGAACGTTATCTGATGATCCTGAAATTGCTATTCTTATTATCACCGAGGAAGTAGCAAAAGCAAATGAAGCTATTTTAAGGAGAATAAAACTCAATCCCTATCCAGTTATTGTTGAAGTCCCAGGTAAGAAAGCACAGTATGAAGGTGCTGAAGATAAGGTGCGAGCCTTAATCAAAATGGCTTTAGGTATCGATATTGAGATGTAAATGAGAAAAGTCTTTAAGATTGTTCTCTCTTCTTTCTGTTGGAGAATATTACAATGAATGATAAAATAATTGGTTTGGTGATGATTTTTGGTTCACTGTCAATTATTGGATTTCTTTTATTTTGGACAATCATAATGCCCATAATCTGGGAAGATCGCCTTTTTGATGCTTATCTTGGTTTAGCTATTACTGTCTTCGTTATTATTGCCACAGCATTACTTTTTATAGCATGGGTTGGGCGGATTTTTCTGAAAAACAGAGCACCCAAAGAAGGGGTGTTAGATGAACAAATAGAAGAATATAAAAAAACAAATGATTAGATAAACGTGATTAAAATGAGTGGAAGAAGACCTATGTCTCCTCGAGATGCAAAAAGAATGCAAGCAAGGATGAGACAAATTGAACTAGAAGGAGTTGAAGAGGTCATTATACGTTTCGCTGATAAGGAAACGGTGATTTACAGTCCAACAGTTATGAAAGCCTTTATTCCTGGTATGATGGAATCAGATACATTTCAAATAGTAGGACCAGGAACAGATAGACCTAGGGGTACTGGAGAAGGTGTAGCAGCGGGAGTTAATTTCACTGATTCAGATGTTGAATTAGTAATGGCTCAAGCAGGTGTTTCTGAAGAAAAAGCACGAAAAGCACTTGAAGAAGAAAATGGAGACTTAGCTGGAGCTATAGTCCGATTAAAAACAAAATAGTAAGTTATTTCTTTTTTCCTATTCCTTTTCTGGTAGAAACCGCAACTCCAGATTTCATTTCTTTAATTAGTTTTCCAGGAATTTTTGCAGTACCAATACCTAGAAAGTTTCCCTTCTGATTTGTGATAATAACCTCATCTTTAGCAGAAATATCATCATCAACATCTACAACATGTTTAGAGAAAACAGTTTTACCATCTCTTACAAAGGGTTCGGCATCGTCATTTACAATAACTTTGAAACCAAAATTGTTTTTGTGGAGTATTTCACCTCCTAGAATAGAGGGAACCAAAAATCCATCACGTACGCGAAAAGAGCAGATTCTTTCATTATTCCTGTAGATATACCTGATTCTGTTAGTACCTCTTGATCTTTCAACCAGTGTATCTTCTGTGAACAATATATCTCCTGATCCTTTTCCAAATTGAAAATCAGCTATACTCTGAATCTGTCTCAAATCAAAAGGAGTAGGTTTTTCTAATTTTTGCATACATTGAAAATCTAACCTTACAGATAATAAGAATTATTATAATTAAGAGAATCGAAATTACTAGTTTTTGCTTATTTCTTGAGCTTCATTAAATGAAATAGCAACTTGATTCCAGTCCTTTAACATTGCTTCAAGAAATACTTCTCCCTTCTCGGATAATTGAAAATATCTTCTAGTTCTTCCATCGAAAATTTCATTTCTAACTGAAACCAAACTTCTCTCCTTTAACCTAGTTAAGATGTTATATATTGTTCCATCTGCTAAAGGAGGATCGGTTTGAGGTAATAATGAACGAATCAGCTGTAAAATGTCCCACCCATATCTCTCTTTCTGTAAAAGAACAAGGATGAGCAACTCAAGAACACCCCTTGAAAGTTGAGCTCTCCATTTTTTTAGTATTTCTTGAATTTGCTCATCGACAGACATTTTAGGTTTGCTCCTTTGGTTCGCTTTTATTTTTTGTAATATGTTTTTTAAGTGTCGGTTCTTCCCAACAGAAGAAGATAGAGAGATAACACACACAAATTATCATAATTTCCAACCAGGAAGGGAACCAAGGAACTGGAGATACCCATTTAACATCGTAGAATGGTAGAATTCCACCGAAAGTACTAATGTTAAATTCAGTGTGCACCTTTAGCAATCCGGAATTTTCTACTTCAAATGTGAAGTAGTTTATAGATATTTCCCCATTTGATATTTTATACATTAATGTAGAGAAATTTCCAAAGGTGCCACTATAGATAGGACCATAGTCAAATTGAACTGACCAGTTTCCCTCCAGTACGAAATATTCCTCTTCGTAGTGTCTAGTTAGATTCATATTTGTGTAAATCGAGAAGTAAATGGTACCTTCTGCTGGAATTTTGTAAGTTGAATCAGAGACTAAAATCTCACCATATGGCTCTGGAGGAATTCGGGAATAATGATGACCAGAGGCTACAAAAGTATATTGTGGTTGAGATCCTAGAGTTGCTAATCCAACAATACTTAATAAGACAAGAGATTGAAGTAGCTTCTTCTTATTAGGAATTTTAAATATTGGAAAAAATCTTTCCTTTCGTTTTCTTATAATAACTATACAAATAATAGTCCATAGAATTGCCATCACAATCGAGATTATAATATGGCTTTTACCACCTCTTACTAGATTGCTGAATTTTAATTTAATCCCAAATATTATTTGATATCCTGATTCTGAGATGGTTCCTACTACTATATAATGCTTCAATCGCATACTCAAAATTATCACTTGAGTTGAAATGGCTAAGGTACCAATAATCCATGTTTCACCAGTAATTCTACCAAGAAGCAACATGCTTATTCCAAGAAAAAGTACTAAAGTTCCAATCCCTGGATTTGGGATAGTAAAACTAGTAAGTACGAAGAAGATGAAAACTGTCTTTAAATTATCGATTAAATATTTCTTTTTCACAGTTTTTTGTTTTGTTTCCCTATGTTTCTTCGTATAGAATAATGTTGTTGTAATCAGAAAAACGCCCAGTAATACCCAACGGATTAATCCCTCTACAATTAGAAATCCCATACCTTGTTTCCACATGTCAGCAATCACTTGTGTGAAAATTGTATATGGTAGAATAAATTGTACAACCCAAATAAGAAAAATAAACCAATATAATACTAAAATACCTTTTTTTGCATTTTCTCTAATATCATATTTAGAAAATCGATTCTTAATCTGTTGGTAAATGATCCATAAAAACATATTTAATCCAAATAAAGTTCCAACAAAACCAGTACCCATATTAGCTACAGAAACACCCAAGAATATGGCAGAACCTCCTATAAACATTAAAAAATATGGGAATAAGAATAAACTTGCTAAACCTAGAGAGATTATTGCAATGAAACTGATAACTATAAGTGAAGTATAGACTATTTGACCAAAGGATGCCTCTTTTGAATAATCTAACATATTGTTATCGCAAAACTGTTTGACTGAACCAAAACTTTGTTCTATTTCTTCTAGACTGCTCAATTCATTTTCAGGAATGTATTCAGTTAAACTAATTGCTACCTCATCTAGCACTGATTTAATTTGACTATTTGAAATTCCTCTTCTAATAAGCTCAATAGATAGCTTACTTAGATATTTTTTCCTGATTTTTTCAGAGTTATTTATCCTTTTGGACATGATATTATCGATCCTTGCAGTGTGATACTCTAACTATACTATTTAGTAAAAGGTATATATAACTTTTTCGACTTAATTGTAATAATGATAACAATATCATAAATATCAAAAGAGCTCAAAACGATTATTTCTGAACAAAGCAATCAAAACAATAGTGAATTAATCTTGGTGAAAATTTCTTTATTTGTCTCTTTTCTTTTATACTAAATTCATGTTTTAAAGATTTGATTTGTGATGTAACGGCTTTTACTGCATCTTCAATTTTTCCTCTTTGGATAATTGTATGGTAGTGGATCCATCCTTCTTTATTAATGGCATTCACAGCTCTAAAGAGCTGCTTGGTATCACTTTCAAAATAACCCATTAAAACTCTTGAAGCGATATCTTTGGGAGTTTTATCTCTATTGTCACCAAGGATTGGGAAATATTTATCCTTAATTTTGTTTTCCTCAATATTTCTCTCAAGGAAACTGTAAGCTTCTACATTCATCTCTATACCATAGCATTTGACTGTGGAATTATTCTTGACAATCGGAAGAGATAGGTTTCCAGCACAAGCAAACATATCCACAATTATTTCATTATTCTTTACTGTGTTAATGAGATATCCCCTTTCTCCTTTATTCCCCGGAGAGAAAGTAATCTTCGCAACATCGATGTTGAAAATAGTGCTATACTCCTTGTGTTTAGTAGTAGTTCTCTTTTCCCCAGCAAGGTGGATGATTTGAGGTTTACGATAATTTGAATCAGTTGAAAACTGCTCTATAACCACATTAACTTGTGGATCTATATCAATAACGATATTTCCTATGTCTTGCTTGTAATAATTCAATTCTTGATCAATGTGTCTGAAAATTGCTATATCTCCAATAATGGAGTATCCTGAAGGCAGCTTATTCAGTAGTTCACCATCAAGTTTGTCTTCT
>JAGLXK010000014.1 GCA_023132955.1 Candidatus Heimdallarchaeota archaeon | reverse complement strand
CATGCCAAATTCCTTCTTCGTCTTTATAGACATTAATTATTGGAAATTCCTTATCAGCATAAATAATAGTACCTCTATCCGATAATTGTCCACCTCCTCCAGGGTAAAAGAATTTCTGACTGAACTGTAATTCTTTATCTCTAATTCTTGTTATTTTTCCTGTCATTTCTTCTTGATAAGGAATTTTCCAATATGCAGGGATTGAAAGCTCTTTAGCCATACTTGAAAAAAACATGAAATAATAAAAAAAAGTTGTGTTTGAAAACTTTCTCTTTAATGAAAGAGAAAAATAGAGTTTATTTGTTTAGTTTTGCTCCACAGCTTATCCAGTACTCATCTATCGCGTTATTTGAGGTTCCACAATGAATACAGTATTAGTTTAGAAATATTTAAGGGATTTTTGTAGTATTATTCCAAAAATTTTTAACAAAACAATATTTCTTGTTTCCGATAGCTAATGAAAGCGAGGTTAGAGAAATTCTTTAACGCTAAATCATTTTGTGTTGTAGGTGCTTCTACTACTCCCAATAAACCTGGGAATGTAGTAGCATATAATTTTGTACGCTTTTTTCCTGGGAAAACATATCTTGTTAACCCAAAAGGTGGAGAGCTATATAATAATAAATTATACAAATCAGTTTTAGAGATAGACGATTCAATTGATGCTGCATGCATTATCGTTCCAGCTCGATATGCTCCTTTGGCTTTGCAAGAATGTGGAAAAAAAGGCATAAAAAACATAATTATTACAACTGGTGGTTTTAGCGAAATTGGGGATGAAGGAATCAAACTTCAACAACAATTGTTCGATATTATGAGGAAGTTTGAAATTAATGTTATCGGACCAAATTGCCTAGGTTTATACTCACCAGCTCTTGGTTATGATACAATGTTTTTACCAGATAGTAAATTAAAAAGACCAACTAATGGACCTGTATCAATATTCACTCAAAGTGGAGCTTTTGGTGCTGCTTTCATTGATCAGCTCTCTCGTTTAGGTTCTGGTAAATGGGTTTCCAAATTTATTTCATATGGAAATGCAAGTGACATTAACGAGACTGATTCTTTAGAATATGTTGGACAAGA
>JAGLXK010000139.1 GCA_023132955.1 Candidatus Heimdallarchaeota archaeon | reverse complement strand
ACATTTCCTATTGTCTATTTCAAAATAATTCTGATTCAGCAATTATATTCGATAAAGTTTTTAATTCCACTGTACATCACAATTCTTTCATGGATAGTTCTTCAGCAATTGATCGAAACGGTAACAATAATCTCTGGTTCGATGATAGTCTAAATGAAGGGAACTTTTGGATAGATTTTACAGGTTATTCTGTATATGAAATTCCAGGTTCAACAGGATCGATTGATTCTTATCCATTATCTGATCCACCGATATCCTTTCAATGAAATTAGCGCTAGATTTATAGGTATTTGTGCCTTATTGTTTATGTTATTAGTATGACTAATATCTCTAGAAAACTTATTAGCATAATTGTTTTGTCTATACTATTGGTTGGTGTATTAACAACCATCTCATACTTTCTAATTACATATGAAAAAGAGGATCCTGGAGATAGAAGTATAATTATAAAATCTGATACAGATCTCATTAGTTACGGTTTTCCAGGAGATGGAACACCTGAAAATCCCTATATTATAGAGAATTTAAACATCAAACAAGGAAATATAGAAATTGGAGATACTACTAAATATTTAGTTGTTAGAAATTGCTTTGTAAGTGTTCCAGAGTGCATTGGATTTGATTGTGATCCCTCATCAATTGAACTTTACGAGAATGCTGATGGCACAGTTGCTATAATTAATAATACAATTACAAGTCCAGCGGCAGGTATACATATCTTAGCTGTAGATTCAGTTCTTATAAAAGGAAACACCTTCATTGAATGTTACAAGGGCATTTACATATCTTCTGGTAATAATCTAACTGTTCAATCCAACTCTTTTATTAGATGTGATACCGGGATGAACACTGGATTATCCTATATCTCAAAAATGAGTGATAATTCATTTATAGATTGCACACGTGGTATGTGGGTTTGTTCTTATAATTCATTATATGTAAATAATTCATTTTGGAACTGCAGAATTATATGTGCATCCCCTCTTGTAATATTAGAACAGAATAATACTTTTGAAAATAATACGATAAATGGTTTGAAATTTGGTTGCTTCCTGAATGAAGCTAATTTATTGTTAAATGCTGCACAATATGGGCAAATTTACTTAGTCAATTGTTCTTTTGTGAATATTACTAATCAGTATACAGACAGCTCGTACTTTCATATATATTTATACAGATGTTCAAATATAAGTATCTTCAATTGCACATTTTCTGGAATTAATACTGGAATAACATGCGATGTTGTTTCTAATATAACCCTAACAAGATGTTTATTCATAAACTGTTCTTCACCATTGTATATCTATGGAAGCTATAATATGGAACTAAGTTATAACCAATTCTCCAATTCTAGCAATAGAGGAATATACTTAAAATTTAGTGATTGTTTAATTCACCATAATAGTTTTATTTCAAATAATCTTCATGCAGAAGATAATGGGGACACTAACATTTGGTATGATACAATCTTACTAGAAGGTAATTATTGGGACACATGGAACGGAGTAGGTTCTTATAATATCCCAGGTGATGCAATGTCAAATGATCCTTATCCTTTATCTGAACCACCTGTATAACTAAAT
>JAGLXK010000138.1 GCA_023132955.1 Candidatus Heimdallarchaeota archaeon | reverse complement strand
TAACGCCACCCAAATTACTATAAACAAGCAGATTAAGCTAGAGCGGCTAATAGCTGAAATTTCAAATATTTCTGATCCTGATTTTCTTATTATTGAGGGATTTAAAGATGAAAAATATCCTAAATTATTAATCTGGGCAGAAAAAATACTCGAAGAATCAATTGATTTTACCACAATCAAATTTTTATATTGTAATTCTAATGACTATGAAAGTAACAAACTGGTTATAGATGAATTTGTTAGTAAATATGATGTTCTCTTTAGTACTGAAGTAAATAAAACATTACAGAATATTTTGGAATATTTCGTCAGTTGAGGGAAGTAAATGCATAGTTCAATAAAAAATTTGCTTGAAGAAGTGGGAAAAAAAACCTCCAAACATGAGCATTCAAAAGAGAATACCACAGGTTTGATCGTAGGCTATGAAAACAATTCTCAAGACAGGGAGTACTTCATTACTCATCAAATTAGAAAAATGAAGAAATATGTTAATGAGATTATTATCTCTCTTCCATTTAACTATGAAATTCAAGACATACATTTAGCAAATGAGATAAAAGATTTCCCTATTCATATCGTAAACAGAGATAGGAATCATTCTGGGAGCTCTATACTAGTGTTTGACAATTTAGTCAAAAAAAGTCTCAATGATAAAATTCTCTTTACCCCTTATGATTTGGAAATATCTGTTTCAAAAATGGAAAACTTAGTGAGGCACAATCATTCATTGCTAACATATTTGGGTTCCAATGGTAATTTTTGTCCATATCTAGGCTTCTTAAATAAATGGTCAAACCGTTTCAGTTTGCAGATACTCAGATTAAATAAGAAGGAAGGATTGGATGATCTGTTCAGGATATGTTCTGAACTAGTTTTCTTAAAACTAACAAAAGAAGATCATATTAAGAAAAAAACCTTAATTTCAGAAGAGAAAATCTTAGATATTGATATACAAGAAACACGAAGTTATTTTCCTCAGAGGATTCATTATCCTTTAGATGAACAGTCCTTTGTAAAAATGATTGCTTTGATACATATTTTAACAAAGGAAATAGAAGAAAAGCAGAAAATCTCTTCTTCATTCAAAGTACAGCAATTTATTTCTTTGAGTAATCGATTTGCTAATTCGGGACATTATTTCTTAGCATTTCAAGTTCCTTATTTCTTTATCAACAATAAAGAATTTGAAATAAAGTTTCCTTTGGATTGGTCTTTTTCTAAAATTTGTGAAAATGGGCGTCATCTACTTCTAGAGGAATCAAGCCTTTATGCAAGCAAAGGATTCGAAAGGTTAAGGCATGCTTGTTTTAGTGATTTGATTACATATAACTTATACAAAGAAAGTGAAGTTGAATGGATCAAGGAAGAACTGTCCAAAATTTCAAAACTTCTTATGGCGGATAATATCGACCATCAAGCATTTATATGACCTTCTAATTTTTTTATCAATGACTTATCAAGCTTTGACTGGTTCTAAACCTGGTGCTAATATATGGTATATGTTGCTTAGGGTATTATTTGGTCTAATTCTACCTTTCCTAATAGAGATTTTTGTTTATATAATTTATACCGGGTTACGAACCCAAGATTATCAATTTTCCTCACTGCTTTTATTCATCTTTCTAATAATACCAATTATTTTCCTCTATATCATATCTCCAAGATTGGTTTTCTTCTTCGGAGGAGTTAAGAAACACATAACTAATAATCTAAAAACCAATCTAGAAAGTATATTCCTTAAGCCTAGGCGACTAAAGATTCGTGAGAAAGCTGTTCCTCTTGAAGATATGGAGTATATTCTTAAAAATAAGGAAATAAAGCTTTTGAAAAACAAGATTGAAACAAAAGTTATTCCAGATTTAGTTAAAGAAGCAAGAAAACAATATTCTCAAAATTTCGTTGATAGAAGCCATAGTTCAAGAAATCAAAGGCTGTTAACATATAATGAAGCACTATTTCTGTTTAGTGGGGTTACTTCTGCATTACTTTTTATGAACTTGATACTGGTCATTATTCTGCGAGGAACTAGTATTAAACTTGATTTCATTGAATTGGATCAGATCACAAATTCAGTTAATGTACTCATGTTCTCTTTGATTTTTGGATTGTTACTTTTCTTTGGTTTATTTCTCTTCTTTACATCATCTAGAACATTATGTCGTCTAATTCCAAGGATAGTTCCAATTATCTATTATGAACCTGAAATTGAGAGAGAAAGAAGATTGATTCAAATTTTGTCTATTGCTGAATTTCCAATAAGTAATCTTTTTGTTCGAAGGACTCAAAGGGATTTATCTGGTATAATCTATGAAGCTAAGAAGAGTTTACTTCTCTCGAAATTGGTTGAAACTATATCTTGGTATTATAGAGATGGAATGGCTAAATCTATAGCGTGGAAACTATACAAAGAAGTATTAGAAGAAATTAAAATACCTGAAGAAGCAAGAGAACAGATTGAGAAACAATTCAAATATGACCCTCTTTTACAGATTATTTCCAGTCAAATCTTGACTTCAGAAGAAGAACAAGCAATCAAAGCAGATTTAGATTATATTCAAGAGAAGATTTCTAAATGGGATAAAATCAGAAGTGAAGAACAAACATTGTCTTTCCTACTTATTTATCGAACTCTTGAAACTGTTTTCAGAAAAACCTTAATCAACTTAAATCCAGAACTAGAGAAGGAAGATGTTAATTTCATAAAATTAATCGATATTTTAGAGAAGAACAGATTGATTACAAAAGACGCAGTTTCTTTACTCCACGAAATCAGATTCAAGAGGAATGTACTATTCCATGAACCGGGAAAATCTTTGGACATAGGGAAGAAAACAATGGATCAATTGCTTTATCTAATAAAAGAGATTATAGATAAAGCAGAAGAGAAATAGTTTACAGTAATAAATAATGTGAACTAACATGAAAAGTTCCGTCTATCTGAGAAGTAACATTCCATTTCTAAAAAATGATCGTCCGTTGATTATAGCACATAGAGGGAGAAGTGCTTACACTCCAGAGAGTTCATATCAATCCTTCAAAGAAGCTTATGATTTGGATGTAGATGTTCTGGAAACAGATATTCGGTTGACAAAAGATGGTATTCCTGTGATTTTTCATGATGAATCTTTAGATCGTACTACCAATGGAATTGGTTCAATTATTGACTATACTTTTGATAAATTACAAGCATATGATTTGGGCTATTGGTATCAAGATTCTAAAAGTTGGGAATATCCTTATAGAAACAAAGAATTCAAGATTCTTTCGCTTGTTGGATTTCTTGATAAATTTCCAAAAATTCGAGTAAATATGGATATTAAAGATGAGTTAAAAGAGGCTCCTGAAAAAATACTCGAAGCTATAATTTCTTCAAATGCTCAAGATCGGTTTTTATTAGGTTCATTTCACCAAAAACAAATCAAGAGATTTAGAGATATAAGCGTACAATGGAGTATACCTACAAGTGCAAACCGTCTAGAAGTCTTAGCTTTTCTTGGTCACTTTACATTATTTTCCCATAAAAAATTCTGTGTTTTTCAAGTACCTATGAATTATAATTTTCTGAAAATTGTTACTCAAAGAAGCATTAGAAGAGCCCACAAATGGAATTTAGCTGTTCATCCATGGACAATTAATGATGAACAAATTATGATGAATCTTTTTAAATGGGAAATAGACGGGATTTTTTCAGATGATCCTGAATTATTACTAAAGGTGTGGGATTCTTACAAGTTGAAGTAGGAAAGAATATTCTTTATTTCCTTATTGGGAACTCGAACGGACCCTAGCTTCCCAGTATACCTGTGGAAATCTGAAGGAATGAGTGATTCTTGGGAGATAAACTATAATTTGAACCCTCTATTAGACGATTCATCAGGGAATCTGGACAGTAATGGTTTGATTGATGGTGAAACTGTACATAATTCATAGCTTGGTCTTTAAAAGTAATAAGGCTGTTAGCAAAGTTTGTTACAGCATGTGTTGTTTGAGACAAGAGTAACCGTTTTCTTCTACCTAGCTTTAACTGCAAGATAACTGTTTTCTCTATCAACTTCTCGAAAACTATTTTCTCCTGCTGTTTTCTCTCTCTTTTAACTAGTTTTTCTTATAAAAGGCCTTTTTTATCTTCAACAATATTGAAGAAAAATATACAATGAATTATCTTCTGAAACTTAAAATCACTTCAGAAATGTATGCGCTCACGAGAAATATTCTAATGTTCTAGTTCTAGATTCCTTTTTCACATCTTCTGGAATTTCTTCAAATGCAAAATCAAAAACGCTCACTGCTTTAGTATCCAATTCAATAATTTGTTCTTTGTCTTCATCATGTAAAACTTGAAGTTTTGTTGCATTTTTTTGAATTATATAACCTATAAAATTGATGTAATCACTTAGAGAATTAATTTCTGATTTCTTTGCTCTATAATAAGGTACTAGAGATAATCCGACGACTGAAGGATTTAGCTTTGTAGAATTTTTTGAGTCAAAGGCATGTATTGGAAAATTATTTATTGCCCCTCCATCTATCATAAAATTAGCTAAATGAATCTTATCTGTAATAGAGCTTACTCCCTTTTTTGTTTTCTTCATTAATACAGGTTTAAATAAGAAGGGGATGTTTATTGACATTCTTACAGCATCTGCTACACATAGATTCTTCCATTTTCTATTATTTCTGAAATAAAATACTTCTTTTGAATTTACACTAACTGCAGGTATAACTAAATCTATATTAAACTCCTTTTTAAAAATTTTAAACGTACAGTTTTGTACGCCAGATTTTTGTTCAATCCATAAATCAAATATGTCTCTTGCTGTCTTACCCAAAAATAACCCATATTCGTGTTTTAAACTATTAAACGAATGGATTGGCTCTTGCAAAATTTTTTTTATTGCTGGGTTTATTGTCTCTGAGTGAATTAATTCCTTGATAGTAAAAGGACTAATTTTGCTTGACAAGTCTTTAGAATAAGTTTTTTTTGATTCATAACTGAGGAAACCTTTTAGGATCAACGAAAAGAATTGCATCCCTCTCCTTTGAATACGATTAACAGGTATTTCCATTAAATTGCTTAATTTCTTATCTTCTGATTTTATATATTCTAACCATGAAGCTTTCATGAATTTCTCTACATCTTTAAATCTTGGATCTTGAATGACTATATCTTGGTACTCCTCTGTATAAATAGTAGGCATTTTACCAAATTCTACTGTGTCTAAAATGTTTAAACCTATTTTCGTCATCAAAATATCTTGCATTTCTTCAGGCGTATACCCACAAGCTACAAGCAAAGCTACTATTGAACCAACAGATGTTCCTGCAACACCCATGATTTTGTCAGGATTGAGCCTTTTGTATGTTTTACTATCTTTTTCCTTATCAAAATAAGATAAAATACCTAGCTCCTTCATGACTTCTAGAGCACCAATATATGCTACGCCTTTTCCTCCTCCCCCTTCAAATGAAAGATATTTCACATTTTCTTTTGATACTTTAACCATTTTAACACCTTTTGAAACTTAATTTAATTGTATAAGACAATTATAAAATTATCAATTTTCTTTTCTTAACTTTCTTAATCAAGAGCAATTAACTCTATTCTACTCAAATTGAATCAATAATAGATTTGACATATTTATTTCGATTTTCTAGATCCTTGAAAGAAAATCCAAACAGGTTTTCAGAATTATTAACAAAGATCATAGGGAAGAAAAGACCAGCATTAATTTGGACTATTTTAAATTTTAAAATTTCTTCTTCAATACTTGTGATTTCTCTAATAATTTGAGCTAGATATTTATTATTTTCTTGCAGAAATAACTTAAAGGTAGTATCTATATCTTCTGTAAAAATAAGTTTATTGTTTAATATCGATATTAGTCCAGGATTGTCAATCATATATTCAAATAAATTACTAGTCCATTTGATAAGGCGCTGTTTTGGTTTAATTTGAGTATCTTTTAGTATATTCTGAAATTCTAGCAAATTTCCAATGAATTTTTTTTCAATTTCTTGAATCAATTTTTTTTTAGTTCCAAAATAATAATTTACAGAAGCAATGTTAACATCTGCATCTAGTACAACCTCTCTTATTGTAAAATTTAAATTCCCCTTTTTAGCAATAAGTTTAAGTGCTGCATTAATAATTTTTTCTTTTTTAGAAACTATTTTTTTCAAGGTCAGTTCTCCAATTATAATGATTTGAGCAAATGAACACTCTTATATCTTACCGAAGCCCTTTAGGAACTCATTCAAGTATACTCCTTAATCTAGTATTTCTGTTTTTTCTACAGGCTAATGTCTAATCTAACTCTCAATTTTAATTGAATTTATAGTTTTCTCTCATGAAGGAATTATTTAAACACATATTTAAAACTATTGTTTGAAACAAAAGATTTAAATACTTGTTTGAAACAGTTGTTTATATGCTGGTGAAGTGATAAACATGAGACGTAAAAATAACCCAATTAATAGGACAGTTTTAAACTTGGCAACTAGATATGCTTTGAAGAATCCAAAGAAAAATATTCCAAAGCTTATTTCTGGTGTTGAACGATTTGCAGCGAATTCTATTCAAAAGAGAACTTTCAAAGCTTTTCGTGATGAAAGTAATCCTATGTATAAGCTTCTTCTATATTCGTTTGAAAATATAAATCCAAAAACTATGAAACTATTCGTACGGAATTTTGGTGTAAATACAGTACTTGTTGGGATTGAAAAGACTCGCAAAATAAGTAGAGAAAACCAGTGCAATGTTCCTATAGCCATTCTTATGGATCCTACATCTGCATGTAATTTGAACTGTGAAGGGTGCTGGGCCGCAGAATATGATAAAACAGATAACTTAAGTTTTGAGCTAATGGATAGGATTATATTAGAAGGAAAAGACTTAGGGATCTATTGGTATCTATATTCAGGTGGAGAACCAACTATCAGAAAGAACGATTTATTAAAATTAGCAAAAAAACATCAAGATTGCTTCTTTTTGGCATTTACAAACGGAACTTTAGTCGATGAAGAATTTGCTATGGCATTAGCTGAAGTTGGAAATCTCACTTTAGCCATAAGTGTTGAAGGTTTTGAAGCAGAAACCGATTTTCGTCGAGGTAAGGGTACTTATAAAAAGGTAATAAAAGCCATGAAACTTCTTAAGAAGCATCGTGTCTTGTTTGGAATTTCTACTTGTTATCACAATAAGAATACACATGTTATAGGATCAGACGAATTTATCGACTATATGATTGAGATGGGTGCAAGTTATGGATGGTTATTTACATATATGCCGCTTGGAAAAGATGCTATAATAGAATTAATGAGTACTCCAGAGCAAAGAGAATTTATGTTTCATCAAGTTCGGAAATTTAGAGAAACAAAATCTATTTTCTTAATTGATTTTTGGAATGATGGAGATTATGCAAGAGGTTGTATAGCAGGAGGAAGAAGCTATCTACATATCAACGCAAATGGAGATGTTGAACCATGTGCCTTTATTCATTATTCAAATGTTAATATCAAAGATGTAAGTTTGTTGGAATCTTTGAAATCGCCATTATTTAGACAATATAATCGTAAACAACCATTCAATAAAAACTATTTACGTCCTTGCCCTCTTCTTGACAATCCTGATTCACTGAAAGAGATGGTGCATGAATCAAATGCAAAATCTACTCAGATGATTGATAATGAAACAGTTGATTACCTTACTGATAAATGTCAACAAGCATCCAAAGATTGGGCACCAGTAGCCGATAGGATTCGACGTGAATCTACCAAATTATCGCATTTTGTTGATTTTAAACCCCCCCGATACTGGGATGTTGATTGGGATGGTACCGAGGAACTAATTGAAGAAACTAACTATGAATCGACTAAAAAGGAGGAACAATAATGTTTGACAAATTTAGAACAAAGATAAGGAGAACTTTCGAATCTTTTAAAACAAGCCTTAAACGAATAACCAAACGATCAGCAACAGAAGAATATTAGAGAAGTACTGGTCGTTTTTTTTTTCATAAGTAAATTGATATTAAGGAGTGATAGAATTGGAATTGGGAAGAAATGGAGAAACTAAACAATTAGAAGAGAAAATAACACTTACACAAACACCGTTATCAAAGAAAATAATGCAAGATTTTAAAAGCGGACAATATCACATTTTTTTCGCTACAATTTATCTTCTCTTTAATATTATTTTAATTATTTTGAATGGAGAAGGACTTGTATTTATTTCATTATTATCAGGGATTGTTTTTATTTTTTTCGCTGTTCTTTCTACAGTTCTTTATTTGATGAAATTTAAAACCTCTAAATCCCCTATTACATTATTAATTAACAGTTTACCTTTTTTCATACTTTGGATTACTTATGAGTTAATGTCAAAAATAAAAGGAAATTTACTGTATCCACGTGTTCTTACAGGAGAAATCTATCACTTAGAGATGAAAATATTTGGATGGATTTTTGGAGGAATGACTCCTAATCAATGTTTTTATTCAGCTTTACATTCTATTCCTATTGATCTTATTTTAGGGGGCATTTATCTATTACATGCCTTTGTTCCCTTAGTTTTTGGGATATACTTGTATTTTAAAGGAGATGGGAAAAACTTCAAATTTCTTGTAATTACTTTCTACACTGTAACATTACTCTCCTTTATTCTCTTTGTGAGTTTTCCCGCAGCAGCTCCTTGGTATATTAATCAATATGGTTTTGTTCAACCTGATATTACATTAGATTATAGCCAGAATATAACAGCTGGTCTAGGAAGAATCGATGAGATTTTAGGAGTGAATATTTTTTCGTGGTATTATGGAACATTTGAACAAAACTCTTTTGCAGCATTCCCTAGTGTTCATGCTGTTTACGCTTTATCAGCAACCTTGTGTATTCATCAAAAATGGAAAAAATCACTATATTTAACAATTCCCTACAGTATAGCTATATTCCTAGGAGCAATCTATTTCAATCATCACTTTATAATCGATGTTTTATGTGGTGTAGGTATATCAGTGATTGGTTATTTATTAGCTTTAAGTGTAAAAAATAATTTTCTTAGACGCCTTAATTCAAAACATAAAGGTGCGAAGTGAGTGTAGAAAACAGATCTATAGGTTTGTAGATTCTCATCTCTTGGAGGAGCGATTCCACCAATTGAAAACCAATTTTGTCTTCTCTTTTTTCTTTTTTTTCTGTTAATTAGAATTAAACTATTTTATCTATAATTTCTTCAAATACTCAAGATTGGTTTTTATTGGGTTCGTTTCACCATAAACAAATCAAGAGATTTAGTGATATAAGCGTACAATGGAGTATACCTACAAGTGCAAACCGTCTAGAAGTCTTAGCTTTTCTTGGTCACTTTACATTATTCTCCCATAAAAAATTCTATGTTTTTCAAGTTCCTATTAATTATAATTTTCTGAAAATTGTTACTCAGAAAAGTATTGAAAGAGCCCATAAATTGAATTTAGCTGTTCATCCTTGGGTAATTAATGATGAACAAACCATGATGAACCTTTTGAATGGGGTGTCGATAATATTTTTTCTGATGATCCTGAACTATTACAAAAGGTATGGAATTCTTACAAGTTAAAATAGGAAAAAATATTCTTAATTTCCTCTTTGGGGATCTTAACTGATCCTAGCTTCCCAGTATCCCCATGGAAATCTGATCCTCCTGTTATTAGTAAATCATTCTTTTTACAATAGTCGCTAAGAAATTCGATTCCTGCTTTGATTTTTCTTTTTGGAAGAAACGTTTCAATATGGTTGTAATCATAATAAACTTCAATTCCATCCAGTTTCCAAGACATTAGTAATTCAAGGTATTCCTCCAGTTTCTGTAGATTTTCACCCTCAACAAGCAATGGATGAGGAAGAACAGCTGTACCATTTCCACTTAGAATCAATTCTATTGCCTCTTGGGGAGCTATTGTTTCTCTTTTGACATAAGCTGGTTTTCCATTTCCAAGATATTTCTCAAAAGCCTCATTTATTGTTTTTACAATTTTCTTTTCGATCATCGCTCTGGCTAAATGTGGTCTTCCGGGACTAACTCCACCTCCAATTTGTTTTGAGATATCATCATATGTAACATCTAGATTCATTTCCTCTAATTTCTTCAAGATTTTAAAGACTCTCTCATTTCTTTTTTCCTGAAGGAATGTCATTTTCTCAAATAATCTTGTGCTTTTAGAATCCAAGTTATATCCTAAAATTTCTATCTTTGTTTGTTCATATCTTGCAGATAATTCAATGCCTGTAAGATATGCAAAAGAGTAATTGTCAGCTATCTTTTCAGCAACAATGGTACCTTCAAGTGTATCATGATCAGTAATAGAAAACAGCTTCAGATCTTCCTTTTGAGCTAATTCTAGCAATTCTTCTGGTGAATAAATACCATCTGAAAAATTGCTGTGACTATGCATATCAATTTTCGTTGTCTACACCTCAACGCGATATAATTTTTTTAGAATAAGATCTAATTCTTCAAAAATCTGATAGGTAAAAAAAATGACTGCAACAACCCATGCTAAAGCTATCAGAATATAACTGAAATATATATGGTTGTCAATAGCAAAAGAAATTCCAACCATTATTCCTTCAATAGCTAAAAATAGGGGGATTGTAAAAGCAAATAATGGCCACCAGCTGATTTTTCTTTGAACTTTAAGGTTTCCATTTTGTTGATGAACGAAGAATTTGATAAATGCAACGGGAATAGCTACTTGACATGCCAAAGTAATTTGTTTCTCTGTTTTTTTCTTAACTTTTAGGGTATTTCTTTCTCTGGAGATAGCATCAATCATTTCTATGAATTCGTGATCTTTCAGAGCTAGATATTCGTACTCTTTCATATTATCACTTCTCAGATTTTTTTATATGCTTAATTGTTGAACCGATAATGATTCCTAGAGCTTTCGTTGTTAGTTCCAATGACATTGAAGGAAGATTTTTACCAACAACTTGTTCAGGTAAAGATGGAACATGAACAAATCCTGCGGAAATGTTTAGATTTTCATTATTTATAAAATGCATTAAATGGAAGAAAATCTGATTACATCCATAAGTACCTGCGCTATTAGAAATATTAACGGGAATTTTGTTTTCTTCCAAATCTCTTTTAATCTGTTGTAAAGGTAGTGTAGAAAAATATCCTGCTGGAGCATCTTTTGCTAGAATTTCGTTCTTTGGGGATTCACCACAGTTGTATGTTGATTTGATCACATCAGCAATATTAATTGCTACACGTTCTAGTGATATTCCATATCGGGATGATTGTCCTGTACAAATGACAGCTA
>JAGLXK010000137.1 GCA_023132955.1 Candidatus Heimdallarchaeota archaeon | reverse complement strand
ATTATCAATTTATTAGTTGGTTAGAAAGACACAGGAGACATGATGAACAGGTCTCTAGGTTTACGTATGGGGATGCAGTTGACAACCTTGTTAAAGTTTCTGCTCAGGCAGGAGCTAAAGATTTCATAACAGGAAAACCAAGACGAACTGAAGGAAAGAAGAAAAAGAAAAAAGAGGAAAACAAAAAGGAGAGTGATGATTAATGATTATAGATCCTCCTCCTGAAGCTTTGATAGAAAAATATGACCAGAAATTCAAAAGGCGAAATCTAAGAGCTAGAGAATGGAAAGGTGAATGTAAGGAAGATTTCCTCAATAGACTTCATTTTCCTATTTTCGAGGATAACATTGAATATATTGCTTTTCTCTTTGACGGTGGTAAGGGAAGAGGCAAATCTAAAAAAATGGAGCGTACTGCAGAAATACTGATTGAAAGATTTGAGGAGGAAGATTCAACTTGGAATCTTATTCCTGTTAGATCCACCTCTATTGCTCACAAATATTTTGCTGATGCTGATTACAATCTTGTTCTTATTGATGATCCAACAGTCTATGATAAGAAACTCACCAAAGAAGCTGTTGACAATTTCAATAGAATGAGACACATTTTCAAACTTATTCGCAAATCTGGAGTATTAATAATTATGTGGACAGTTCAAGATGCCTATCAATTAGGAAAAATCTTGAGAAAAGATACTTCTGGAACTGTATATGTTGATTGGCCTAGTGATGAATTTGACCAGAATCAAGTAAGGAGGAACTGTCATCCCCAAGCTGAACCTTTACTTAAAACATGGACCACAAAGATAAGAGACGAACATAAGATAGAATTCAAAGGAAGGTGTATTATTACGACTGAATCTTGGACTGGGTATGCTAATTTCGAACTTCCTAAAACGGAAAGGTTTCAAGATTTCGAAAAACAATATATTGAACCTGAACAAGATGAAACCATCTCTTTATCTAATTTTGATTCAGAAGGAATAGACTTTAGTTATCCTGTATTTGATAAAGTAGATGTTACTGATTTAATTACTCTTGCTCTGGACCAGAGAAAAGAAATTATGCAGCAGCTGAAGATTAATTCTCCTAGACTTGAGGATAGAAAATTCAAGGCTTTCAGAAGTCATTACAT
>JAGLXK010000136.1 GCA_023132955.1 Candidatus Heimdallarchaeota archaeon | reverse complement strand
ATTGTTATCAAAGATGATGGAAAAGGAATCAAATCTATTATACAGTTCTATATAAAAGAAAGAGCTCGTTTGCACAAAATATATAAGAAACAAAGCATTTCAAAAGGAGAAAAACTCAAGAGGCTAATCGATAAATTTGAGAATAAGAAGCTAGACCAACTTCATAAAATCAGTAAGCTTATTGTCCAAGAATGCGAGAGAAAAAGTATTAGTGTGTTGGTGATTGGATATAATCCTGAATGGAAACAAAATGTACAGCTTGGACGAAAAATCAACCAAAGTTTCGTGAGTATACCTTATCATCAACTAATTGAAAAAATAACATGCAAAGCTGAAGAAAGAGGAATAATGGTAAAGCTGATTAATGAGAGTTATACTTCAAAATGTAGCTTTCTGGACAATGAACCAGTAAGAAAACACTCTAGATACATAGGTAAAAGGATATCAAGAGGAGTCTTTTGCTCTTCAAATGGGCTTGAAATAAATGCAGATGTTAATGCTGCATATAATATACTATTAGAAAGCGATCCGCAAGCAATTCCATTAAGAAAAGTGTGCGGAGTAGGAGGATATTTGATGTATCCTTTCAGTTGGAAGTTAAGTTAAACACCTTGCTGATAAATATAGATTGTTCTTGAAAATCTCATCATAACTCCCTTACGCAATTCCAGATTACCTCAAATATATCCAACACCTTTTTATTTCTTAAGTCCAATATCTTCCAATTAGGTGATTTAATGGAAGTAATAACTTTTCCTTTTTCTCAATCACACTTAGGTACAGAAAAAATACTAGTAGCAATAGACACACAGATATTTCTAGGTGCTTCTGAATTAGACTATATTAAATTCTCTTTATCACCTGAGAAGGCTATACACGAGTCAAGTAATACTAAATCAGCACTCATGAAGATTTTACATGGTCAGTTCGTAGATAATCTAAAAATGGTAATGCCAAAGCAAGTTTTACTCGAACTTCTGTCTCGAAATAAAAAGCAGAGATCTTTAGAGATTCTTAAGGATAATTTGATTCTTCTAGAACCTGATAGACGTTTTACTTATGAGAAATTCCAAAATTTCGCTAGTGCTTTTGCTTCTATAATTTCTGATAGAGGTTGTGATTTAAAGGACGTGATAATCTTCCTGTCTGCAAGTTTTTCTAATTGTTCACTAATAGTCTCTGAAGATAAAGATATGATTAATATAAGGAAATTTCTTTGTTCAAAGGATTGTTTGTCAGAAGAGATAAAAGATACTTTTATTGAAAAATATAACTTAGTAAGTTCGGAAGCAGCTCAAAACACTCGGTTAGATTTTATTTCACTTCTGTTTGACAACGTTATAAGAAATGCTCCACTGATTCTGAAGCCAAACGAGTTACCTATGAAAATTGCACCAATGTTAAGAAATCTAAGAGAAATTTTCTTTCTTCTGAACATCCTAAACAATTTTGGAACGTCAGAGAAAACAATTTCAAAGATAATGGATATTTTTCCACTCTCTCTAGAAGCCTTTCTGACTAGCTCTCCCTATGATTCTTTAGTTGAAATCATTGAAGATTGGACAATCAACAAAACAAAGGTTCTTTATCATTTAGTTAATCATAATTCAATCCATCATTGGTTAGTTGATCCTGAGTTCCAAGAAGAGATATCAGAAGTTGAAAGTTTATTAATTGATATTTTATTAGGTGATGTTTTTGATGATGACAAAATCTCAGGAATTTTTGGTCATCTTTCAAAGGTTCGATTAGAAATTAGATTAGAATGCAATAATTGCGGTAGAAACAACATAATATGGTTAAAATATGCAGTTTCTATCAAGTCTTCAGATGGAAGAATGCTAGACCATCAGTTTACTTCTAATGATACATGTAAAAGATGCGAGATTGGAATAAAATTAGAGAAACATGTACTAGAGAATCCAGAGGGAATATATGATACTGAATATTTCAAAGAAGATAAAAATGTTCGAATACTGGAAGAGGAATCATTTCAAGATTATATGAAAAGAGCAAACATGTTTAGTTAAAGGATTTCTTTTCGTTTTAAATGTTCGAATCCGCTCTGCCCACCAATTTTTACTCGTTTTCAACAACACAAATTTTAAGTTTTTTCCTTATCTAATTCAACCATTTTTTCATAAAAGTCGAATTTAACTCCAAGTACATCCTCTAAGGATGACTTATTTTCTGAAAAAATAGATCTATCAATCTTATCAAAAATCAGAGCATAATTCTTTCCATAAGCTTCATTTCTTGAATAAGAATCAGAATCATAAATGTCTAGACATTTTAGATATACATCATAGTATATTTGAAAGAATGCTTGAGGTATAGCTTTTTTTATTTTAACATCCTTACCACCTCCGTGTACGAAGTTGGATCGAATTGCATAGGCTTCCTTTACAATGTCATAAACATCATTCGCAAATTTCGTATTTGTTCCTAGAAGCAAAGCAGCTCTCATGCTTCCTCTGAATCTTAATTCTTCAGTAGTTTTTTGTAGTAATAGAGCTTCCAAAATTATGGCCCCATCAATGTATTTGTCAACAATTGTTTTTCGAGTTGATTTTAATGACAATAATCTAGATGTAGCAATAATTATGGGACCTACATCTTTCTCTACAAGCTTACTGAGCTTGTTGTAAAACAGTTTAATTTTTGTAATAACTTTTTCATTAGAAAAATTAATACCTATTTTTCTTTCTCCAGTTAAATCCCTTCCATCAATGTAATTTGGTTTATGACCAAAATAATAAGGATTTATGTTCTTTTCAACAATATAAACTGG
>JAGLXK010000135.1 GCA_023132955.1 Candidatus Heimdallarchaeota archaeon | reverse complement strand
TTGACTATACTCTTAATACTGATCTAACAACAGTAGGGTTTGAAAAAGAAGTAAGAAAAAAAATTGCAGAGTTTAAGAATAAATTTGATGGTGATAAAGCTGTTAGGCTAAAAATAAAATTTGATGGAGCAGTGCTCTTATCTAACTGGTGGGGAATGGAGGATATCCTGAATGAGATTCAGAAAGAAGTATTTACTGATAATTATAACATACTTGAATTTAGATGGGATACTGGTGAAGTAATCAAAAGTGCCCCTGTTAGTCTTCAGAAAGGAGCTAAACTATATGATTACTTAATTGAAGATCCCGTTGTTGATTTTGAGAAATATATTCGTTCTTTAAGCTTAGAGAACGAAAAACAAGCAAAACAGTTAATTGAAATTGGAGCTAAAATCATTGAAGAAGTATTCACATCAACGATAACTAGTACAACTGAGGAGGAAGAGGTGGAATAAATGAGAATTTTGTGGCTTAGTGCTAAAAATTTTAAGTGTTACAATAATATTCGTGTTCCTGCACAAGGGATTCTGCCTGAAGGGCTTCTCTTTGTTGAAGGTGAAAATTCCACTGGTAAATCTAGCTTGTTCGATGCAATATTCTATGCTTTCTTCTATGACCCAACTACTACAAAAGAAATTGGGACAAAGGATGATTTAATTAGAAGAGGATATTCAGAAACAAATGTTGAAGTAGCATTTGAATTGGATGATAAATGTTACATTGTTCGTCGTACCCATAGTAAGAAAACAGCTGTTCAAGCTTTTCTTATGAGGATTGATTCAAAAGAAGCTATGGCTGGAAATACCTCTGGTATACAAACACTTTGCACTGGAGTACCAGATGTAGAGGAGAAACTCACAAATCTTCTTAATATTAACAAAGAAAAGGCTTTGAACACCATCATAGTAAGACAAGGATCCGTTCAAGCTTTAGCAGAAGCTAAAGGAGCAGAATTAAGAAATGTTATCTATGAACTCTTCCAATTGGATTATTATAGAGATAAAGCACTGAGTCTTATAAAAGATAAGAAAAATAATTTTGAAAACCAGAAGCTTAAACATATCATTCAGAGAACAACAGAGAATATTCTGCAAGAGATTGAAGAGAAAAAGGAAAATATAGAAGAAGCTAAAAAAGATATACTTGGTTTTGATGAAAAAATAGAAATATTACAAATTGATGCCAGTCAATTTCCAGAAATAAAGGAAATCCAAAAAATTAATGTGCTTACTGATAGAACAAAACAATTAGATTCAATTATAAATAAGAAACAGCAGAATATATCTGAAACTGGAGAAAAATTTTCACTAAAGATTCCAATTGAACTTAAAACTATAGAATCAAAAAGCAATGAATTTGAAAAACAGATTAAGGATAATGAGATTAAACAGAATGAAATACAAGAAGAAGTAGAAAAACTCGAAGAGGAAAGAAGAGTCATTAATATAGATCTTGGAAACTTCAATAAGAGGAAGAAAAGTTTGGAAACTATTGCTGAAAAAGGTGGTCAGCCAAAGTGTGATGTTTGTGAGCAAGATATCCAAGAAGAAAAATTCAATGAACTATTGGAACGGTCAAAGCGCTCTATTCCTGCTCTCACTAAAGGAATTAAAAAGAAGGAAGACTTGATTAAAGCAAAGAAGACTGAAATAAAGGATATTGATCAATCAATATTCAAAATAAGACAAAATTCTGTAAAATTAGAAGAATTAATTGAGGATTTGGGTGAATTAAAAGGATTTACTTCTGATAAAGATAAATTATCTTCAAAAATAACTGAATCTCTTAAGAGCTACGCTGTGAAAAGTTTGGAAGAAATGGCTAAGAAATATGGATTAAGCAATTTTGAAGAGCTTTTTGATCATGTAAAAACAATAGATGATGATATTAATAGAAGCACAGTTCAAAAAAAGCACATTAAGGAATCCATCGATAAAGATCATTCAACAATTGACAAGCTTAGTAATCAAATAAAGGAAAATAAAGAAAAGGAAGAAAAAACTGCTCAAATAGACTTAGAAATTGCATTATTAAATGAAGTTCAAACCTATGTTGAGAAATTTATTGTGGAAGATCTGATTTCTAATAGAATGCTAGCAAATATACAACATTCAACTAGAGGATACATCTATCTATTCACACGCGGGAGATATTCTGAATTATACTTGGAACCAACAAAAACAAAGACTCTGAATATGAGTATAAAAGATGAAGTATTGGGGTTCGTTAAGAGTCAAACTCTACTGTCAGGTGGAGATAAAGCAGCTATTGGTTTAGGGTTAAGAATTGGAATTAGTGAGCTTTTAAAGAGAATAAGACCTCTCAAAGCTTCACCTTATCAACCTCCAAAAATGGATATTCTTGTTCTAGATGAACCTTTGGGATCTTTGGATGATGCAAGAAGAGCCAAAGTAATAGAAGGTCTTGTAGCGGAAGAGAAGTTTTCTCAAATATTCCTCATTACTCATACAAATATTAGGAAAAGATTCAAAGCTCCTATAATAACAATTCAATCAAATCCCTCAGGGAGTTTAGCTTCATTCTACGCAGCTCCAACTGAAATTGAAGAAGAAGCAGAAGAAGAATAAGAAGGTACAATTTAACAGAAGCTTTCACAAGATTTTTCAATAATGTCCGTAACATTAGTTTAATGATACCAGGCACTCTTCGACCTTTACCTAAAAAAGTAAAGGAAGTAAAAACAGCTGCTGATTTACTTCTTAGAACTGTTGATTTTGATGTTGAGAATTCAAAAGACATCTTTAAGGATAGTTCGCTCTATACTTTTGAAGAAATAAATTCACATTATATGAGAATTATTGATCAATATACTCAGATTAGACCTCTCACAAAAGATGCAGACAAGCTTGTTGATAAGTACGTCAATGATTATCTTCTGAATGAATTAGTTTATGGTCAATTTACTAAGTTAGAAATGAGAGAAAATAGATTAAAGAATGATATTCAGCGACTTGATACCGTATTAATGTCAAAAAGGAAAAAATACATTGAGGAAATGATCCCACGATTTAAGGATGAGATATCCAGCAAACTCTCCTTCATGAAAGATTTGTCTTTTGATGAAATTCTAGAAAAAGGTCAACTATATGGGGAAACTATAGGGGATATAGTCAATAAAATTAGTGGAATCAGAGATGAGTACAACAAGTTATTATCTGGTTCTTTTGATGTTTCAGAATTTTATTCTTACTTAGATGAAAGATTAACTGAAGTAGAAGAACAAGTAACAGCCTATGATTTGATTTTACGAACTTGTAAGATGCAGATGCTTTCAGAAGAAGCTGAGATGTATATTGAAGATGGAAATGTAATAAATAATGAGTTTGAAGTGGAAGCTTCTAGTGAATTAGTCCTTAAGGGCGATGAATATGTCACCAATGCCACGGAAAAACTTGAGAAAATGATTCTTCTTAAAGTAAATCTCCCCAAAAGAGGTATATCTAAGGAATTTTCCACTAATTTTAAAAATCTCTCAATTACTTTTGAGGAACATAAGAATAGTCTAGGACTTATTATTGAGAGTCTTCGAACAAAAACTACTCGACTTTCTTCACAAATAGAAAGAATAAATGCACTCAAAGCGATAGCTGAATCTAATGGAGAGGAGATTTACGAAGTTATAGAGATGCTCAAAATCAAACGAAAAGGTGCGTTTAAAACTAAAGTAGAGGAAGGCTTTCCTGTTTTTGAACTTAGTCCTCTAGGGAAACTTAAGATGCCTTTGGGTGTTGAATTTACAACTCCAATGATAGAAGAAATTCTAGCTGTTTTAGATGAAATCGAAGGAACAACTTACAAAGACGATATGATGCTAAGATGGAAGACAATGAAAATTGGTGAAATTACAGAAAACATTGGTAGGAAATTGGCTCCAGCTTACAATAAGACCAAAGATGTAACAGTAAAATCTAGTAAGAAAATAGGTGATTATAGCAAGAAAGCCTATGTTGGTACTAAGAATCTTTTCACATCAGACAAAGAAGGAAAAGAAGCTAAAGAACCTAGAATAAAGAAGGAAAAGAAACCCAAAAAAGAAAAAGTGAGAGAGGAAAAAATAGAAGAGACAATCTCAGATGAAGAAATCGAAATACCTTCTCCTCCAACAGAAGATTGATCTAAGGTGTAAAAAGTTTGAAGAACTTACTTCAACAAGTTAAATATTTTATTTTTGATGTAGATGGCACACTTCTGTTAAGTAACAAAGTTCTTCCTTATGCTTCTAAAGTCATCAAATTAATTCAAGAAAAAGAACTGGATTTTACTATTCTTTCAAACAATTCTTCATATTCTATAGCTGAAAATAAAGAAAGATTAGAGCGAGTTTTAGGTGTTGAACTGGTTTACTCAAACATTTACACTTCCACACAAGCAACCATTGATTATTTGTTGAAAAATCACTATGAACAATGCTATATTGTAGGTACTCCTTCAATGATTGAAGACTTTGAAAATGCTGGAGTATTCAACACTGAGGTAAATCCTAAAGCGATAGTTCTGGGTTTCGACAAGACTCTAACTTATGAAAAAATCGCTAAAACAGCTATTTTGTTACAAGAGAAACCTGTAATTCCTTTCTTTGCAACACATCCTGACGATACTTGTCCAGTTGAGAATGGTAAGGTTCCAGATGTAGGTTCATTCTTGAAAATGTTTGAACAAGCAACAAGTAGAACAGCTGATATTATCTTCGGAAAACCCAATGAAATGATTTTGAAACTCTGCTTAAGCAATTCACAAGTAGGTTTTTCAGAAGTTCTAGTTATTGGAGATAGACTTGAAACTGATATTAAAATGGCTAATTCTGTGGGAATTAATAGTGCACTAGTACTTACAGGAGAAACTCAAAGAGAGCAATTAGAAAAAAGTGAAATATCTCCTACACTGATATGGAAAGATCTGGAAATTCTTCATAAATTTCTAAAAAAATGAGTTATTTCAGAAATTTGACAATTTCTTTTAGTGAATCCCATTGATTCTCAGAATATAACCAACCTAATACTACCCTATTAACTAGTTTATTATTCTGGAACTCTTTAATTAGTTCCATCCTCTCAAGTATTTCTTCCAATGACCCCATAATACCAAAATCATTTACAATCTTTAATATTTCACCCTTTGGAACAGAAGTATATTGCTCCCTTTTAAGTTCCCGAATCTCTCTTATCATTTGTGAAGAATAACCATGTTCTTTCAAAATCGATGTTGAACAGCTTTTAGCTATATCCTTAGTTATATTCCACAAGGTTTTGGAAATTTCTTGCTTATTTGATTGTATTTGCATCATTCCATAGGGTATTATCGATTTATTTGAGTGACTATCATCTTTTTTGTATACATTTAATGCTCGGTTGATATCAACATCAGCTATACTATTAAGTAGTAAATATTCTGCTTTCTCTTTTGCATAGTTTAACATCTTATTCCCAAGACCACCAAAAGCCAGTGGGGGGAAATCATTTAACTCCAATTGCGTTTTTCTGATGTTTGCAATTTCAAGTAGCTTATT
>JAGLXK010000134.1 GCA_023132955.1 Candidatus Heimdallarchaeota archaeon | reverse complement strand
ATGGAATGATTGGGAGAGGAAAGACTCGTTTAGTCTGCAGTATTATTCAACATCTTTTTCACAATAAAGTACCAAGTTTAATCTTTGATATCAAGGGGGAATATGCTGCAACTTTTGCTACTGAACCAAATGTAGAGATTTTTACAATTGGAGCTCCTCATCCTCTTTGTATCAATCTTTTTGATACTAATGATGAAGATGATGTCAGTGGAACACTCTTAGTTATTGAAGAGATGATGGTTTCTTCTAATCAAGAATTCAGTCCATCAATGAAAAACCTATTTGAAACAGCTCTATTCTTAACTCACAAAGCAGAGGTTAGAACACTAGAGACCTTTGTTGAAAACCTAATTGCTCTTGCTAAGAAAACAAAACAGATTAAATCAATACAACATACTTTAGATGCTGTTCTTAACAGATTAAATTACATCTTTAATCCTATCAGTTTTGAGATTTTAGGAGTTTCTCAAACAACCTTAAACTTTGATATGTTAGAGCAAGGAAAAAGCATAATTCTTGATCTTAGCCAATTTCAAAAAAGGGCAGCTAGACCGTCGGATATCTACCTGATTTGCAATCTTATTCTGAAACTATTTTACAAGTATGCATCCTCTAAAGAACTAACTAACAAGTTACGTTATGTTGTGGTTTTAGAAGAAGCGATTAACATTATACCTAACTTCTATAGAAAACAGAGTTCAGCATCCTTGATTACAGCTGAAAACAACTTCTTACTTGGTAGAAGTCTAGGTATTGGTCACATAACTATATCTCAAATGTGGAATAGTGTGAGTAATGTTGTTCATGCAAATTCCTCAACTAAGATTGTTTTTCGTTCAGGTCAGGAAATAGAGAAAATTGCAAAAGCACTGAACCTTAAAGAATTTCACTTCAATCGTCTCCAACAGCTACCAATTCGTCATTGTTTCGTTTGGAAGGATGGCCAAGAATATGTCACAGAGATGACTACAATCAATTTTACTCTCGATCCACTCAAATACAATCATTATTTATTGCTTCTTAAAAGAAAATACCACTCTTCTACTTATCCTCTACTTTTTAACAATTTCATTGATATGCGAACAGCACTCTACGATAAACTAACAAACACCAAGAAACCCAAACAAAAAAAGAAAGAGAAACCAGTTGAAACTAACCAAATATCTAAGAAGAAGTCTAATTCTCAAAAGGAAATTAGAGACAAAGTTGAGCAATTCAAGAAGATATTTTCTGAAGAAATCGAATTTGAATTAGATGATGTTTGTTTCACTTTTTGTTCATTAAGCAAAGACAAGAAGAAATGTAAGAAGATTAGAAAAGATGCAGAAATAGCTAGTTCCGCTCTGCTAAAGAGATTTACAAAGCACGAAATTGAGCAAGCAATTCTGGGTACTTCAAATGTAACACTAGAAAATTTATTGAAACAGGTTGCTTTGAAGAACAAACTCTCCTTTAACAAGCAGATGTTGATTTGCGCCCAAAGAGAATTAATTAATTTATTAATGAAAAATGACTAAGAATTAGTTTAAACAATTCTTCAAAAGTCCTCATAACAGTCAACTTTCTTTGAAATAGTTTATAATTTTTCTTCTTGAGCTTGGCACGAAATTTCTGTGGTGCTTATAATATCAACACACTTCTAGATTCTCGACAGGCAGGAATTACAACCAAACCTGTAATTCTTCGCTTGTCACCTAAAAGGAAAAAGGAGTTGAAAGAAGAGAAGAAGTTGATTGTCAGGAT
>JAGLXK010000133.1 GCA_023132955.1 Candidatus Heimdallarchaeota archaeon | reverse complement strand
TTTCTATTATTTCTTTTTCTTCTCTGTCTAGATTTTCTTTTCTTAAAGTGTGTGTGGTTGGTCCATTAGTCCTGTAAAATATTCTTTCTTCAAATTTTCCAGCGATTGCATAATTATAAAGAGTAGTATTTTTTATCTTGTTTTCTGTTATAGTTTTTTCTAATAATCTAAAATTAAATTTATCTGGTTCTATTGCAATATTACTCCTTGCTTCAGATAATAAAGTATAATATCCAAAACATGAGCCAACATCTACAAATAAATCATAATTTTTTGATATTTCTAAAAATAATTTTACTGTTTCTTGTTCTAATGTCTTTTTTCTAAAAAACTTGTCTATGTATTTCGTTGGTAAATTCATCACTCTTTAGAAATAGAAGAATTAGAGGAGATGAAGAATAAATAATTACAGCTTACTGATAAGTAGAATCTATGTTCAAAAGAAGAAAATGAAAAAATAGACGACTTAAGAGATAAACCATTAGTACTGAGTAGAAAGTTTCGATTATGTGTTATTTTGATCTTTCCTAAAGATTTGAAAAAGGAAGAAATTGGTCCTAATAACTAGTTTTTTGTGCTGTTTCATCTCGCAATGTTAGCTAATATCATAATCTGAATGTGAAACTAGTTTATGAGTTCTCCATATTTGCTATGCTCTCTAAGAATATTTATTAGATTTAAAAACATAATATAATAGTTCATCATAAGGTGATCAAAACTGAGAATTACAAACAAAACTAAAACAATTTTATGAATGGTATTTTCTCTTACTCTTGCTTTATCAATAGCTTCAGTTATAATGACAATTTTAAGTTTTTCAGCTAGTAATTGAGATGATGCCTGGGGGTGCTACTTCGCGTAAGATTCAAAGATAATTTTTTATACTCAAGTAGGTTTACTCAAATTTAGTCACACATGTTAGGATTGTATAGAAAATTAAGTAAAAAAGGAATAGGTCGATTTATACCTAAAAAATTTGTTAAATATATTCAAAAAAGAATACTTGAAAAAGATAATCTGATAACAATGCGATTGGATAGAAAGAAATTTACAACATTTAGAAACAGTAGCTTTGATTTGGTCTTTAGGGGAATTGTAGAAATGGGGACAACAAAGTTATTTAAAGAAATATCTAAAGAATATGATTTGTTTGTTGATATAGGTTCTTGTTGTGGCTATTATATTCTATTGTCAGAAGCAAAAAGGAACATAGCAGTAGAACCAGAGAAAGATAATTATGAACTCTTAATTAAAAATGTTGAGCAAAATAAAATAGAAAATACAGAGTGTTTAAGGTATGCGATAGGGGATAAGCACAAATCAATAATATTACATAAGACAGAAAATCCAGAACAACATACACTTAGAAATGATGTTAAGGGATTGAAATTAATCAATTCTGAAAGTGTTCAGATGAAAACATTAGACACATTATTAGAACCATATTTAGATAAAAAGATTTTATGTAAAATAGATACAGAAGGATACGAACCTTATGCTTTTTTAGGTTTAAGGAAAACCATTAATTTACTGGATATAGACTTTATTTTTGAGTATAATCATAATAAATATAATGAAACCGAAAACATAGTAATAGTAGATTTTGTTAAAGATTATAACATATATGTTATAGATGAACTAGAAAAAAGTATAGAGAAAATTTCTTATGAAAATTTTATAAGAATTAAAGAAGAGAAAGAGTATTATTGCAATGTATTTATCAGTAAAAATCTCTTGCCCACCATTAAATAACCGTTCTTATGGGTAAGTGGTAATTATTCAATTGATGTAGATTTTGATCCTAACTATGATCAAACTCTCTTTATAGTAGGATGGTTCAAAACGTGTAATATTTGGCTCTAATATGCTAAGTAGAAGCTTGGTTCTGATTCTATCTTCTTGTGATGTATCCTTACTCTCATGTATTTCTAATAGATATTCTTTGAATTCAATGTAAGTTCCACTATGGAAGTTTCCCCTTTCAAGCTCTTGCTCAAGTTTATCGAGAGTTCTAGGTAAATCAGATTTCAAAGATAACACCTATAATACATACAATACTTTTAGATGTAATATAATTTTTGTTGAAAGATGACAGTTGTTTAATTTATTTACTCAGACATCTATTAAGTCAATTTATACTCAAACAAAAGAGAATAGAAAAAGATATAGAGAAAGATTTATCTAATGATGATAAAGAATTATTAAAGATTTAGAAAGCAGGTTAAAAAAAGATGCTAATAAAAATTTATAGATTGTTAAGTAATAAAGGAATAGCTCGATTTGTTCCAGAAAAATTTATGTTTAAGATACACAAATTAATTTTAAAATTGTCTAAAGATGTTGTTAAGATTAAATTTAATAATAAAAAAATGTTTATTATTAAAGACTATTCTCACGATTTAATTTTTAGAAAAAAATTTCTCGAACAAGAAACAACAAAGTTGTTTTTAGAAATTTCAAAGAACTATGATTTATTTATTGATGTAGGTTCATGCTTTGGATATTATACTTTATTATCCGAAGCAAAAAACAATATCGCTATAGAACCAGATAAACGTAATTTTAACATTTTAAAAAAAACCATAGAAAAAAATAAAATGAATAATACCATTTTATTTAATTATGCAATAGGTAATAAAAATGAAAAAAGAACTTTTTATAAAACTAAACTATATTCTTATCATTCTTTAAGAAACGAACATCTTAAACGAGAAGAAATAGAAATAACAGGTAAAGAAATTGTTGAAACCAAAACTCTTGATACACTATTAAAACCCTATCTTAATCAAAAAATTCTTTTTAAAATTGATATAGAAGGTTTAGAAGCAGAAGCCTTTGAAGGTATGAAAAACCTATTATCAACAAAAAACATAGACATAATTGTTGAATATAACATTTTTAGATATTCTCAAAAAGATTTTGATATTATCCATAAAATAATAAAAGATAATTTTGATATTCTTTATTTAGGTATTTCTAAAGATGAAACTAAAAAAATGACCTTTGAAGAATTATTAGAAATAGAAGAAGATTATTGTAATATTTTTTTACAACAAAAGAAGGATTAAAATGAAAAAATTAGAACTTACAGATTTTTGAGTGGAAAAAATTTAAGTAGATTTATTGTTTTTTTCTTCTTTTTCCAGCTAATAATCTTGCATTAAGATTACCTTACTAGAATATAACTGTTTTTAGGGATTTTAGCGTTATCAGATTAAACTTTCAACAAATACTATTTTGTTGCCATCTGGATCTAGAACAGCTAAAGTTTTAACTACATTAGGAATTTCACTAAGTCTAAAAATCTCAACATTCTTACTGAGAAGGTATTTGTATGTGAAGAAGCTTATGGTTGCATTGCTCTGGGAGGAATATTTGTAGTAATTGGTTTTATTTCGCTCTTTGTTTCACTTACATCATTTCTTTTACTACTACGAGGAGCATCTGCTCATTTACTCAAGCGTTAAAGCGCTAATGAAC
>JAGLXK010000132.1 GCA_023132955.1 Candidatus Heimdallarchaeota archaeon | reverse complement strand
GAATTATTACAGTTTGCATATGAAGTGGGACTAGGAGAAAAAAATGCAATGGGATTTGGGTGTGTGGAGGTAATACGATAATGCTTAAAGCTGTAATGAATTTAGGTAAATACCAATATGAAGATGAAATTGAATCATTCATTAAGCACCAAGCATTAAATAAGGTTATTTTCATCGATTTTGAATACTCAAATGGTGAATACCAATATTTAGGAATTCATGATGAAGATTATGATAAAAACAATGAAAGTAAATATTTATACAAAATTGATGCTGGTAACCAATATACTTTTAGTCTTACAGACAAAATTTCAACGATAGAAAAGTCCATTTATAGACTCTCATATTGGTTTAAAAAGTTTAAAAGATATGATAAAAACAGTTTTGTAGGCTCTCTAGAGCAGGCTTTTGAGGATAATAAGGAAAAAATCATAGAAGATATTCATAAAATATATGATGTTTATGATAAGAGCAACAGGAGAAATTGTTTATTATCTTTCAAGATAATAGAAGATGAAGAGAGTAAATATCTGGGAAACTATGAAATATTTCGTACAATCTTCAGAGAAGTGTGTATCAATGAATTTTGGGCTCCTAAAACGCCTAAAGTTAATGGTATCTGTTATCTTTGTAACAATGAAAAAGAGATAGCAAGACCTAGAGAACCTTTCAATTTTTATTCTATAAACAAATTGGGATTTGTATACTCACTCGATGAATCTCAAGCTTGGAAACAACTAGCTATTTGTTCTAAATGTGCACTGGAATTAAGTGCAGGAAAGAGATTTTTGGAACAATATCTTTCTAAGAACATGTATGGTATTAGATTCTTCTTAATTCCAACTCCAATTCAACAAAATGATAAGATTATGAATAGAATGATTGAAAATATTAAGTTCTATGAAAGCGAGAAGAGTTATCAACATTGTTTGGTGTGTGAAAGTGATTCGCTAGAAATACTAAAAGATTTTGGAATTTCAATTACTCTTTCATTTGTTTTTTATCAAGCTTCACAAGGTATGAATATTAGTATCACGAGGTATGTTGAAGATGTAACACCTTCATGGATTAATTCTCTTTTTGATCATTTTGAAAAAACAACCAAAAAATCGATATTCTCACAAGAAAGTCTTCAATCTATTTTTGGAAATAAATGGAGTGGAGAGTTCTTAAAAGGGAAGTTAGCAAAGTCAAAATATCCTTTTCTAAATAACTTAGGAGGACTTGTGAGAAAATTCTTTCCTAATTCAAAAAAGGAAACGGGTGTCCATGACCATTACTTTATTGATTTTATAGCTAGTATTCTAGAAAAAAAACATATTAATGAGAAAATTCTGTTGAGAGCATTTATGAGGGAGCTTCGTAATAAATTTAGAAGAAATGATAATTTTTATGTTAAAATGTATGCTTTAGGTTCATTATATTTATTATTATTTCTTACAGAAATAGAGCTTTTTGGATTTGATGAAAAAATGATATCTGAAAAAAACATAATTATAGAAAACGAAAGAACAAAAGAGATTGAAGATTTTTTTAAAGAATTTGAGAATACTTTTAATTCTTCCTCTAAGAGAGCTATATTCTCAGAAGGAGTACTAACGAGTTTCTTATTAGATTTACAACGCATGAAAAGAGATTCAGAACCTTTTAGATCAAAATTAAATGGTTTAAAATTAGATGAGAGAAGAGTAAAAAACCTCTTCCCCTTAATAATTGAGAAACTACAGGAATACAAGGCAGGATATTATTTCTGGTTGGAAGAATTAATTTCAAAATATTTTATACAATCGGAAACTGAAGGATGGAACTTGACTAAAAATGAAATCAGTTATTACTTTACTTTAGGTTTAAGTGTTGGAAGAATTTTCAAAAAGAAAAAAGGAGAGAAAGAAAATGATACAGAATAGGTCGGAATTGTTATTTCTATATGATATAAGGGATGGAAACCCAAATGGGGATCCAATGGATGAAAACAAACCACGGATTGATGAAGAGACAGGAATAAATATAGTTACAGATGTTAGACTAAAACGTACAGTTAGAGATTATTTCAAGGACTACAAAGCTTTAGATATTTTCATATGCCAAGAAATAAAGGAAGATGGAACTCAAAGAACACGGGAAGAGAGAATAGATGACTTAGATATTAAAACAAAAGAAGATGAAAAGAAACTGCTGGAACAGTATATAGATCTGAGGTTGTTTGGTGCTCTGATTGCATTAAAAGGAAAAGAAAAAGGAAAAG
>JAGLXK010000131.1 GCA_023132955.1 Candidatus Heimdallarchaeota archaeon | reverse complement strand
CAAAGCCAAAATCTCAGCTGCCACTTGGGAATATATACAGCAAAATGCTAAAGACGTTGAACACAAACCCTTAGGTGATAGAACAAGAGAGTATAAGTTGCTTTATGTTCAACCTGAAGAGTATTCTAAAGAAACGATTTTTAAACGAATTAATAGAGAATTAAATTTAAATCCTAATGCTCTTATCAGACAAAAAGATGCCGAAGAGATCATCTTGCAGAATATCGGTAAGGAGAGAAAAGAACAGTTAGAAAACATACAAATATTGTATAATCTTACAGCCCAAACACACAAAGATAGAGACGAGATAGGCAGACTGAGAGTTAAAGTGAGAAGTGTCCCTGAAGATGCTTTACAAGAATATGCCCGAGCAAAGATGCCTGAAACAAAAGATTTGTTCTACAATACATACAATCTTCTCAAAGATAAAAAAGAAGATCTGACTCCTTATGATTCAATTGAAGCAGAATTAGAACCATTATCCAAAAAAGTAAAGAAGGACGAAGACGATGAGCAGTAGAGCAGACAGAAGCATATTAGAGATGCTTAATCCCTTAGTTTATGATGACTTGAAAGTCTGGTCCTTTATGGGGGGAAGAAATCTAGAAAAGTGTCAAGCTATTCTCTATTCGTGGGATGAGTGGTTGCAGGATCACTGGAAGGAAGATGAAAACACTAAAACGAAATATGTAGGTAAATATTCTGCGTATCACAATAGATTCAGCAAAGATGTAATATTATTTTATGGGTTAAGGGGATACAGATTCTTCGCTGATAGTTTAAAAGATGAACCTGAGCTTTTGGTGAATATGGCTATAAAAGCTCATGCAATAGAGTTAGGACCAACGTTCAAAAAACCTCGAGTCATCCCTGTAGATCCGTTGAGGATTAATATATTTAATGTTCCTGCTTTTCAAAGAGCTGATGATCTGTTTTCTCATCCAGAAAAATATATTAAGAAAGACAAAGAAGGAAATATAATTGTTGAAAAAAGTGGCTGGTGTCCTGATGAGGGAGAATTTTCAAGCCCGATTTTTCTTTGGGAGGTTTTAACAGCTTATGAGGCGAATCTATTCAGTCACGCATATTTTATCAAAGCACAAAAACTAGCAAAAGGTGAATATAAAGATGAAGGGAATGATACCCCCCACCCAGTGGATTACAGTAAAGGAGACCTTGAGAAACATCACTAAGAGCGTTTTACAAACACTATTCGTTCCTATTCCTGAAGATGAGAATATACAACTAAGAACTTGCCAGGTGTATGGTATACCTGGAACAGGTAAAACTTCACTTTATCGCTGGTTTGGTTTCGAAGGTTTGAAACACTATACTAATGACAATATCAATTTAATAGAATCTACAAATCTGGATGTATTATTAGACAGTATCGAACCTGTTCCTGTAAATTTCCTTTTTTTAGAAGACGCTGGTCTTGAGACTCAAAGTGCAGGTAAAGAACTTATAGCTAAATT
>JAGLXK010000130.1 GCA_023132955.1 Candidatus Heimdallarchaeota archaeon | reverse complement strand
AAAGAACACCAAAACCCATAATTACGAAGAAAATCCAATCCTGAATTTCAAAATCTTCCACTCCGTATGTTATTATGTATATTAATGTTGGTAGTGCCATCATGAAAAATCCTAGATATGCAGTAATAGCACCAAGAACGAAGTAGTCTATTCCCTTTTTCTTTATTCGGCGTAGGATTACAGCAAAGAACAGAATGAAGAAACCAGCGACTAACACACCGATAAACAACATGAAAATCCACTCCAAATTTATAGATAAATCAGCGATTCCAGTTATCATAGTTCCCAATAGACCAATTACCCCAACAACTAATCCAATCCACATTGTTGTTAGAGCTGGGGTTTTTTGTTCATTAAGTTCCTTAGTGGTTTTATTCTCACTCATTTCTTCCACAACTCCTCAATTTGTTCTGCTAGCTTCTTAGAGCGTCCAGTTTTTAGTTTCTTAAGCTCTCCACGCCACCTAAGTAGAATAATAGCTACTAAAGCCATAACTATCAATCCTACACCAATGAATGCCTTGAGAGCTTTCATTTCTTCAGGAAATACTCCTAGAAAATCGAAAGCTGGCCAAAAAGCTGAAGGAATAAGAGAAATTCCATAAACCATACTGAAAATCACTATTGAGAGCAAAAATAATGTCAGGAAATTATCCCCTATATATCCAAAAACAGTTTTCAAAGTTAACCATATTGTGCCAAATGTCTTGCTAAGGAATTCAGGGATTTTTTTCAGAAACTCCAAGAGTTTCTTAGGATGGAATATGAAGTGGGAGAATAGGAGGAATGCACTACCAATTGATATTGATAGAAAAGCTTCGTATTTCCAACCTATTTGGAAACCAAATGCTATCCCAGCAATGACAGTTGCCAAGCCTAGAAATCTAAAGATTAGCACTCTACGTTCAATTAATAATTCTATAAAAGCTTTGAAGAATTCGTAGAATTTGATCATAACTTTCTTCCTAGTTAGTAATTGAAAGAAAATGATACTAAATACTCCAAAAATAATAAAATACCAATATTCTCGGTTTCTATCACCATAGATGATAAGTACAAATCCTCCAGTCATTCCAACAAACCTGACAAATTCTTTAAGAATAGTCCTCCAATGTTCGGCGATAAATGCGAAAATCTCATCAATAGTCTCCCAAACTTTCACAAAGAAAGCTTTGATTGCGTTTAAAATTCTCACGATAGGATTATAGAATATATCAATAGCTATGAATTTCAAAACCTTCCAAACTGTCTTGTAATGGTGACAAGGTATATACAAGCTACTAGCAACAAGAATCAGAACCCGCCACCAATAACCTTCAAAATTAAAAGAGAAGTAAAGAATAGCTACCAAAGCAGCAAAATCTAATGTGTAGAGAATAACCTTTATCCAATGATCTTTCACAAACTTAAGTAATGCAACAAACTTATTCCACAGAGCAACGAAGGGTTCTTTCAGAATGAGTATAATTTCCCAGAAGAATAGAGATAGATTAACTACTATTTCTTTTAGTTTGAGTAGAACTGGTTTTCTGATTATTATTTCTGCCAATAATATTGTTAGGAAACCTATATAGAACAAGTACGAGTATTTTTCAGAATCATTTGTAAAAGCAAAATAGAGTGCATAAACACCTGCTCCTGTAAATATGAG
>JAGLXK010000013.1 GCA_023132955.1 Candidatus Heimdallarchaeota archaeon | reverse complement strand
GGATGGTAGAGCTAGTAATACCAAAAACGTCATTTGAGACTTTAAACCGTGTACTTCGAGCATATTATCTAACACCCTCTGAAAATGGAGTATCAGTCAAAGAAGTAGTACAAAATACAGGATATGTGGAAGGTCAAATAAACAAATCAAATAAGTTTCTTCTGAATATTAAGTTTCTTCTTAAAGAAGAAAGTAGATTTAGATTGTCAAATGATGGAGTTCAATATGTAGAATTTTTAAGAAAAAATCAGAAACAAGAAGCTAGTAAGATTTTGTGCAAATTAATTGAGAACTATGAAGGAATCAAACTGATAACAAATTACATAGAAATTTATGGTGATGTAAATAAAGATGACTTAGTTCAAAAAATAGCAAAAATCTCAGGGAGTAACACTAAAATAAATGATCATAAAGTCGGTATTAATTGTTTATTAGTGATTCTATTAGAATCTAGAATCCTAATTCAAGAAAATAACCTTATTACAATGGGAGATATAAATTAATTGACAGAACTAAAAATCCCAAAATCATCATTAAATACCTTAAAAATGGTAATCAGAGCATATAATCTATTGTATAATACCGAGGATCATCATTAGAAGAAATATCTATTAATACAAGTTTTCCAAAAATCCAAATTAAAAGATCCAACTCCTTTATTATAGATACAGGTATACTAATCAAAGTTGGATATAGGTTTATGTATCTGATCAAAGTAATAAATATGCTGAGAGCCTTGAAATTGATGACATACAGAGTTCTAGACAAATTCTAAAAGAACTATTATTGTCTTTTACAACATTTAATCGAATTTTTAACTTTGTAAGATTATACAGAGAAGTAACCAAAGAACAAATGGAAGAAAGAATCGCAAAACTATCAAACGCAAATTTAGATGTTAAAAATTACAAAACGGGCATGAAATGCTTAATTGATTTGTTTTTAGAATCTTCCTTGATATTAAGAAAGAATGAACTCTATTCATTAAGCTTTTAAGAAATGTGTTAATGAAGATTATTGATAAATAAGTTTATGAATCATTCCAAAACTTGGAATTAGATTGTTAATCAAGTTTGTGTTTTCATTATATTGCAAAGCATTTTCTCTTCTGATAAGAAGGATGTACTAGAAATTCATGAATTTGTATTTTAGTTTGCACAGTGGACTTCTAGATATAAGAAAATTAATAATCAGTTGAATTCAAAAAAAATCAGATTTGTTTGACAAAGTATATTAAACTTTGAAATAAGATAGTATTTGTATGTTCTTTTCCAGCAAAAAAAAGTTTGTTTTAAAATCTATAATA
>JAGLXK010000129.1 GCA_023132955.1 Candidatus Heimdallarchaeota archaeon | reverse complement strand
TAGAAATAATTACTAAAGTTGACAAAATCGAGTCAGCTATTGATATAAAGTATGGAGAATTGAAATATGAAATAGCTTTCTCAACAGAATCTGTACCTGCTGGTTCTTTGATTATACTAGATCACGCAATAAAGGATTTAGAAGAAGCATCTGATTTGATAGAAGACTGTGCAGATATGATAAGAAGCATCGTTCTACTATGAACTCACTATATTACTCAATCTAACAATTGGAAAATGTAGTTTGAAAAAAGGATAGAAGTGGAACTAGGTTATATAACTGCTTTTGATACTCCTAATAGGTCCACCACATTCAGGACATTCTCTTTCCCCAGTTTTGACTTCATAACCACAATACTCACAGAATCGATGTTTTTTAACACCAGAAGGTTTGTATCCAGGTGCATATGGGCCAATTTGAGAGAGTTTCATACTTTGAAGTGAAGAGAAAGTGCTCTTTCTCCTTCGAAAAAGTGAAATAACCATTGTTGGCATGAGAATGAACATCATAAAACCAACGGTTCCAAAGATGATGTAGTTGCCAGTCCATAATCTATCTAAATCAAAATCTGGGAATATAGATGTGAAAATGAAAATTAAACCGGTGACAATACCACCTATAAAAATCAACACGTTAAAAATAATAAGAAACTTAACTCCACCTTTCTTTTTCTTTGTTTCCTCAGTCATCTTGTTACTCTTTATATTAAAATTAATAAAGTTTGAGTTAAAAATCACGCATATTTCTAAACTATAATGAAGTCTTTCTAGGGAATTGAGTATATTTTTAGTTATTTTCAGCCATTTTTCCTATCAGTTTGGGAAAATCTAGCTATTTCAATGACTTATTCAAAGTGCTATATTATTTTCATCTTTCTTCCAACATCCTCAAAAATATGCAAGGCTTCGTCTACAATCTCATTTGTCATTGTAGCAATATAAGAGGAGCGAATTAATTCTCCTCCTTTAGAAGTTGCAGGGTGAACTACTGGATTGGAAAAAATCCCTCTAGGTTTATTTTCGAATAATACTTTGAAGAATTTCATCGTTTTTCTTCGTTCTCCAACAATTAGTGGAACTATAGCTGTGGATGAATCACCAACATCATATCCAAGATTCTTCAATCCTTTTCTCATTCTATCAGCAACTGACAAAACATTTTTTCTGTAAGATTCATCTTTCTCAATAATATCTAAAACTGCTAAGACTGTCGCACAATTCGCAGGAGGAGGGCTAGCAGAAAAAATAAAAGAACGAGCTTTATGCTTAATCCAGTTACATATTGCCTTGTTTGCTGCGATATAACCTCCGATTGTCGCGAAACTTTTAGAGAATGTACCCATGATTATACCTACTTTATCAACTAAATCAAAATGAGCTGCTGTCCCTCTTCCATGAGGTCCGATTACACCTACTGAATGAGCATCATCTACATAAACTCCGGAATCATATTTTTCTGCTAATTCTACAAGCACATCAAGTTTTACTATATCTCCCTCCATGGAGAAAACACCATCTGTAACTATCAGACCTTTACCTTTTGGTATCTCTTTCAAGCACTTTTCCAGATCATCCATATCATTATGTTGGTAAATTTTTTTGTTATGTGAGCTCATATTTCCAAGCTTAATTCCATCAATAATTGATGCATGATTCTGTTGATCAGATAGAACCCACTCGTCCTTCTCTGAAAGCATTGATGATATTGCACCCAAATTAGCTTGCATACCTGTAGAAAATACTATACAATCTTCTGTTCCAAAGAATTTTGCTAGACGATTCTCTAATTCGATATGTATTTCCATGGTTCCGTTAAGTAATCTTGAACCAGTCGATCCAACACCATATTCTTCAATAGCTCTTTGTGCAGCTTCCTTAACTTTAGGATGAGAGGCCATACCAAGATAATTGTTGCTCCCTAGCATTATTACTTCATTACCATCCATTTGTACAACTGGATTCTGTTTTCCACAAACTTGATAGAAATAAGGATAAATACCTGTTTTCTTTACTAGAGTAGGTTCTCCAAAACGTAAGTACTTATCACATTTCTTGTAAAATTGACCCATGAGTTATTTCTCCATATTCAAATTTTATTGAATTAAGTACAACAAATTAAAAATTCTACAGCTTTATTATAAAGATTCCATCTAAATATGCTCTAATTTTAGAATATTGCATTCTTATCTTATTATTTTCCCTCTTTTCTTCTCTTTGGGACACTATAATACAATCTCGCTAATAAACTATGAATCGTATATGGCATTAATCTCTGTAAGGTACCGAAAAATTTTGTATCAAATCCTCTAGTGTATCTGGGTTTAGGTCGTTTAGCTTTCACTGCTCTAAGAATTGTTTTAGCAACTTTCTCTGGTTTTGTCCCCTTCTGCTCTGCTTTATGCATGATTTTTACCGCTCTTTGTGCATCTGGGTCATTTTCAAAACCTTCTGAATATTTTCGTCCAGCATTAAAATCAGTTTGAGTATCTCCCGGTTCTACTAATGATACTTTGATATTATCTCGCAATAATTCGATTTTTAGTGCATCAGTATAAATTGCTAAAGCTGCTTTCACTGAACAGTAGCTTCCTTGAAAAGGAAGACCAAGACGACCACCAAAAGAACCAACATTGATAATTTTCCCCTTATTTTGTTTAATCATTATTGGAACAACTTCTCGAACCATCCTATGAACTCCAAAGAAGTTTGTTTCAAAATTGTCTCTCAACAGGTCAATACTTTGATCTTTTAGTGCTCCACAAAGTGCATAACCCGCATTATTAATTAAAATGTCAATTCTACCTTCTTTATTCATAACTTCTAGAACACATTCTTTCACAGAATCTTCTTCAGTAACATCAAGCTGTAGTTGGTTGTAAGGGGTTTTAGGAACACTATTCAAGTTTCTAGTAGTTCCATAGACTTTGTATCCCTTAGAAAGCAATAATTCGGCTGTTACTGTTCCTATTCCTCCAGAAGCTCCTGTGAATAAAACTACTTCTTCTGATTTCTTCTTAGATTTCATTAGCTATGTTTATACAAACTTAGTTAAAAATCTTTAAGTCATCTTCTAGATACTTAAATAGAGCAATTGAAACTTCTTGGGATTTTTCTTCCATTCTTTTAGAGCTCGAAAAAATTATCAATCATCAAGAAATATAAAGAGTTAAGTTTTAAAGACTATTCGTTATTTATGATATTAGGGACTACATAAACTGTTGGTGGTATGAATGTCTGAAAAAAAGATACTGATTTTTTATGGAACCAGATTCGGTGCAACAGAAGGCGTGGCAGGGAAAATAGCTGAATTAGCAAGAGAAAATGGACTTCAAGCTGAAGTATACAATCTCGAGGACTTACCAAGTGACAAAATACCTGATTTCAATAATTACGATGGAATTCTTATTGGGTCAAGTATTAAAATTGGACAATGGACTAAAGGCGTTAAAAAATTTGTAGGTAATTATAAAAATCAATTAAATTCCTTCAAAGGTAAAAAGGGCTTTTATGTTTGTTCAGGTTATGCTGCTAATCCAGATTCGTATGAGAAAGTGAAGGTAGAATACACCAAAGATGCAACTGAAAAACTAGGCGTATTCATCGATCATTATGATGCTTTTGGCGGGTTAATGGATTTCACTGAGTCATCTAAAATGGGTTGGTTGGAAAAGAAATTGCTGAAAATAGTTACCCAACAATCTACTGGAGAAAAAATTGAGGGCGATTCTTATACAGATCTAAGAGATTGGGACCAAATAGAAAATTTTGCACTGGAGTTCTTTAAGATACTCTAGTCATTTTTATTCTTTTTTTTCAAAATCAATTGATACAGAATTGATACAATAGCGTATACCAGTTGGTTGAGGACCATCATCGAAAAGATGTCCTAGATGTCCTCCACAATTTTTACAAAGAACTTCTATTCTACGCTTACCATGAGATAAATCCAATTCTTTCTCAATATTTTCCTCTATCTCTGGTTCAAAGAAACTAGCCCATCCACAACCTGAATCAAATTTTGTTTCTGAGGTAAAAAGTGTA
>JAGLXK010000128.1 GCA_023132955.1 Candidatus Heimdallarchaeota archaeon | reverse complement strand
TACCTTCAAAATCAGTTAGAAGCTGGGTGTTGTAAATTCCTTCAATATTGATGTCTAGATAAGCTGCGGAGATACCAGTTACTTGGGAGAATAGATGTATGGTAAGGGTAAAATCTTCATTATAAAAAATGAACACATCTTCACATGATATAAGACTCAGCGTTTTTTCAATTGTAATCGAATCTGAATCTGAGCTAGCAAAGTACATACCCGTTTCCATAGTTTGAGCTGTTAGGACATACTCACCTGGAACAAAATCAATAGCCCATATGAAAATGACATTGCCCAAAATATCTGAAAAAGCTGAACCAATAAAAGTTCCATTCAAATAAAAGGAAACCTCAATTATGATAGGTTGATTATATTCATCTTTTACACTTGCTAGAATAATAATGGACTGTTTATATTCAGCTGTTGGTTGTACTGTTGTGATAATGGATGTTCTTATACCGACTTGGAAGTTATGTGTTGATTCACTAGTTAGCCAGCTATTGGATCCAACAACTTCCGCTTTCCATTGATAAATACCTAGAGGGAAGGTGATAGCTGATGTAAGTGAGGTATATCCCATACTATCAGTATATGCTGAATCTAGGTAAATCCAATTTGAACCATCGTACCAGTAAAATCGAACTTCTACTCCAGTTGGAGTCGTACCATAAAATGATTCAATATTCACTGAAAATGTTACTGGATTAGAACTATTATGATAAATATCAGCTGCTGAAATTATCACGGAACAAGCAGAACTAGTCAAAGTTATTGTCTTGTTAGATTCAAGGTAATTTGATGAGCTAGTGAATACGATTTCTACAGTGATAGTGCCTCCTTGTTCAATTAGATAAAAAAGTGTGAAGTACCCATCTCCATCAGTTGTAACTGGATATTGGCTGCCTAAGATAGTAATAATAACCGTTTCAAAAACTACTGGATTGCCATTAGAAAGAACTCTTCCTCTTATCTCAATTGTTTCTTGATTTGTGCCAGATAAATCGGCAATTTCTGTAATCTCACTAGGTGCTTGAACACAGCTGAAGTAAGATACAAATGCAGCTGCTTGGCTGTATAAAAGAATACCATCTTGATAATAACCAGAAGTATATACGAGGATGTTAAGAATGTCTCCAACTTGCATGTCAAGAGATAAATCCAAAATTGCATAACCTGAGGAATTGGTTTGGATGGTGTAAAATTCATCCCATATATCTGGAAAATTAGCAGCTGATACATGTACTA
>JAGLXK010000127.1 GCA_023132955.1 Candidatus Heimdallarchaeota archaeon | reverse complement strand
ATCGTCCTTTCAGATTCGAAGAAACGGAGAAATATATGCACACTGTTGTTTTCACAAGTGCCACTCCTCGAGATTATGAATATGATGTATCTGAGCAAATTGTAGAACAAATCATTCGTCCAACTGGTCTTGTAGATCCAAAGATAGACGTAAGAGGGACTGATGGACAAATAACTGATCTTGTTAGTGAGATAAACCAAAGAGTAAGTAAGGGAGAAAGAGTCTTGGTTACAACTATCACCAAAAAGAGTGCAGAGATGTTATCTGACTATCTTCTAGAAATGAATATTAAGTCGGTTTATTTACATCATGAGGTAGACACTTTAGACCGAATTGAGATATTAAGAGAACTTAGATTAGGCAAATATGATGTGGTTGTCGGAATAAATCTTCTAAGAGAAGGATTGGATCTTCCTGAAGTAGCTCTTGTTGCAATACTTGATGCAGATAAAGAAGGATTTTTACGTTCTAAAGGTTCGTTAATCCAACTTATGGGTCGAGCTAGCAGAAACGTTCAAGGTAGCGTTATTTTGTATGCTGATAATCTTACAGGTTCTATGAAAGAAGCTATAACAGAGAATAATAGAAGAAGAAGAATTCAACAAGAATATAATGAAAAACATGGTATCAAACCTACAACAATTCGTAAAGAAATAAGATCTATTGTTGAGACATTGATGCAAATTGAACCTAAAGAGGAAGAGAGAATAGAAGTTCCTGATGATTTGACCAGTCAAGATATTCTTTATGTTATTGACGATTTGAAGGAAAAAATGGCTGAAGCAGCTGGAGCTTTAGATTTTGAAAAAGCTGCACTTTATCGCGATAAAATTAAAGAACTTGAGAAACTGGTGGAAACTAGATGAGTCTTTTTTCCGATCTTGAAGAAATCCCCACTGATTCAGGGGTTTATCTGATAAAAGACAAAGAAGAGACGGTTATTTATGTTGGGAAAGCTAAGAATCTCAAGAATCGAGTAAAACAACATTTTCAAACAACTATTAATCTTAAAGAAGATAAATTACAGGAACTAGCACATCGTGTAGATTGGATTATAACTAGAAATGAATCTGAGGCTCTGATTTTGGAGAAAAAATTGGTTAAACAACTGTATCCAAAATTGAACAGTATGTTGAAAGACGATAAATCGCACTTACTAATCAGAATAACCATGGAAGAGGAATATCCTCAGCTTTTGTTTGCAAGAGAAACAGATCAAAGAGTCAGCAAGAGTGTTTACTTTGGACCTTTTCCAAAGGATACGATGGTAAAACAAACTGCTAAACTAGTTGTAAGATTATTTCCTATATGCAATTGTGGAAAAACAATGGAACGTTTAGCTAAAAAAGGTTCATCTGCAAGATGTATGAGAGAAAGGTTGGGCAGATGTTTATCACCATATAAGAACAATATATCACCTGAGGAATACGGGAAAATCGTGAAAAATGTCATATCCTTTCTGAAAGGAAATGTAGCAGATTTACTAGATAGTATTGAAGAAGAAATGTGGTCAGCCTCTAAGGAATCTAATTTTGAGAAAGCAGTTAATCTGCGTGATTTAACTCAAGCTGTTCGAACAATTTTGAATATTCAGGATGATTTGCACTCTAAGCAAAGGAATATTGATGTATTATCGTTTAACGAATATGAAGATGACTTAGCATTAAGTAAATTGGAGATGCGAAATCATCGTATACACAATATCACTAACTACCTTTATTCAAGAGAGGAAGGCCATCCTCTTAGAACCACCGGAGAAGTTATTACCTTCATCTATGGTGAAGAAAAACCCAAATATAGTATTCTAGTGGGTCCAGCATTCACAGAACGTTTTCTCGAAACAAAGAATTTCAACATTAGAACATTCAAAACAACCATTGCTAAACAACTAATTGAAATTGCAGAAAAAAACGCTCGAAATGAGTTACAAAAATTCAAAAGAGATATCCAATATCAAAAGGACTTTGAGAAGATATTAAACGAAATGAAAAATGATTTTCAATTAACAAAGATACCAATTATAATACATGGGTTTGATATTTCTACACTTAAAGGAGAGCATTCCGTAGGGTCTTGTGTGGTTTTTGAAAATGGTGTTCCTCAGAAGAAATTGTATAGACGGTTTAGAATTAGAAAAACGTATACAGAACCAAATGATTATGCAATGATGGAGGAAGTAATTGGTCGAAGATATAGTTCTGAAACATTGAAATCAGACCCTAAACCTGATCTTCTAATAATTGACGGTGGAAAAGGACAGTTAAATATTGCAATAAGAGTGCTAAAGAAACTGAAGATGTCTATTCCTATTGTTAGTATTGCCAAGAAAAATGAAGAAATTTTTGTTGAGTGGTCAGACGAATCAATTGAATTTGAACAAAATTCACCAGTTTTGAAACTGGTTCAGAATGTCAGAGATGAAGCTCATAGATTTGCTATAAACTATCATAAAGTCCTGAGATTAAGAAGAATTCAAGATTCCATTTTTGAAAAAATAAAAGGTATAGGTAAAACTAAGGTGCAAAAACTAATGTTGGAGTATGGAACTATTGAAGAAATTGCTAAAGCAGAAGTTGAAGATTTAAAGAAACTATTATCAGTAAACGAAGAGATTGTAAACCAGATTTTATCATTAGCTCAAAAATCTTTACATAAATCTCCATACGAAGACTGAAGTTTACTCCCTTTTTGGCAGTTTAAGAGAATCACAAAAAGGCCTAGTTCGGTTTTTTTCGAAGTGCTAAGACAATTAGTATTAAGGAATAGTATATAAATGAAAATATCGTATTTTACGTGGTTAAGTGGAATACTTAACCGGTGATAAAATGAAAAGAATTTTAATATTCTCAAGCGGGGTTCTTTTGCTTATCTTCTTAATGGCTCTCATATCACCTGTGAAAGCCAATGCAACCTGGGGGTTTGAGACTGATAAGACCTATGCATTCGAGTTGAAACAACTAAACGTGTATGGTGCAAGTTATGTCCTAGGGTTGAAACAAAATACAACTATGAAAATTGTATTTACAGATACCAACGATACAGGATATAGTTATAACAAAATTGACTTTGAAGGTACAATTACTCCGAATTCAACAGTTTTTGTACCCGTTGAAGTTGCTGAAAATGTTACATTTGTTATGCCTCAAGGATTGCCAATAGCTCTACCATTATCATACGGTTTGATACCTGATTATTTGGCTGCTTTTGGTCAATTTATTAATGAGACCAATTCCAATATGATGTTTGGAGATTTATTGTTTAATATGACAGATTTTGGAAACATTACCTATATGGATGTATATTCTATCTATAATGAAAATTATTTGTATGGTAAGTTAGACTTGTTTGCTACAGTATTAAATGAAACAACTCTCACCAATTTGATGGCAGGATTTAATACTGGGGAAATAGGATTTTTTATTCCTACAATCATAACAGACTTCAAACTTAATGCTACGATAGCTTACAATGCAACATCAGGACTGTTTGATTATTTCAAAATAACGATTAGATCTATCTCTGAATACGAAGGTCATGTGGATAATTTTGATGTGGATATCAAATATGGTCTTTACATACCACCTCCACCATATACGCCAACTCCAACCCCAACCCCAACAAACTTTCCGTGGTTGGTTCCAATTGCGGCGATTTCGTTAATATCTAGCGGTTTAGTTCTTAGAAGAAAGAAAAAATAACCGCTCATTCTTTCTTTTTTTTTAGACGAATATTTTTTAAC
>JAGLXK010000126.1 GCA_023132955.1 Candidatus Heimdallarchaeota archaeon | reverse complement strand
TTTAGCTTCAACTTCTATTTCTTTTTCCTCTTCCTTCACTTCTGCAGCGATTTCCTCTAACTCTTCTAAGCTTCTTTGGTCATCAACTTCCTGAATAACAATTGGTTGATCTATTGTACTTACTTCTACAACACCACTAGGAGTTATATCACTAACTGACTTTCCGATAGTTGCTAAAACTGCATCAGCTTCTTCTTCTAATCCCTTTTCAAAAAGAATATATGCTGAAATCTCAGTCTCACCACTATCATAAAAATAGCGGGATAGGTTTCTAACCATTTCTTCTTCTCTTTCTGGGGCATATCTAGAAATAATTTCAATTGAATCTGGAACAAATTCCCTTCCCTTAGCTGCAATTGATTTTGCAGCTCCAAAAACTCTACCTGTTTTTAGATATTCCTCCTTTGCCCTATCATACATTCCAGCTCTAAAGTATTCATCGGCACTTGCATATGCAGCTCTAGATTCTGGAATCTCTTTACTATTAGCGTTTTGTTTAGCTGAGTAAGTATATACTTGTTGACTTGGTGAACTACCCCCAAAATGCTGTGCTTGAGGTTGATATGGCTTATATCTTTTCTTTGGAACGCTTTTCTTCTTTTTGCTTTTTACAGCGGCTCTCGCTGCCACTATTAATGAAATAGCAATGAAAACCAAGAATAATACTAATCCAATTTCGACAGGCATTTTATCAACCATGAATATAATTCATCTTCACTTTATCTGTTATCTTATTAACTTTTGTATACCCAAAGCGCTCAAGCTGAATAATCTCACCAATATTCAGATTTTGCAATTCTTTTTCCCCATATCCATAGATATGTTTCAAGCTATCTTTGTTTATACGGTTATTTAAATATAACATTTCTGGCTTTATAATCTCAACAGAAACTGGTTCTGAAACCCATTGAACACGTGGAACTTCAACCATTAATTCATCACTACAAATCTCCGCTTTAAATTCTGAATTTGACACTTTTTCTGTGATTTTTATGTTGTAAAGATCCTTCATTCTAACAATAGCATCAATATGCAGAATATTCAAGTCCAATCTGCTTAGGTAGAGGATATCTTCAACATATATCTTTCTCGTTCCCAAATCCTTATTTTTTGGATGTAAGTGAATTTCTACTGTTTGTGGTTTTGGGTTGGTTAGATGTATAGTTACTGGGTCATCTACAAAGAAGAAATGCTTTGAATTTGGTTCGATTATTTTTCGATTGATAGAAGAAATTAACGACCAGTCTATATTTGTAGCCGATTTTGTAGCTCCTAATCTTTTTATCATCTCCATGAAGGTTTCTGGTTGAATTCCTCTTCTTTTGAGAGCTTGATATGTAACTAATCTATAATCATCCCATCCTGTAACTATTTTCTGTTCAACTAAATCTCTGATAATTCTTCCTTGAGTTGGTGACCCGATAACATTAAATCTTGCATACTCCAGAAAATTAGGTATTTTCAAACCGAGTTTTGTTGATATTAAACTTTGAAGCTCTTCTCTCATTTTACCAAATTCAATACTTCGCAAGATATGAGTAACACCAGTAAAATCTTCCATTATTGGTGATTCAAAATCATACATAGGCCAAAGATTATACTTATCTCCTTGAATACAATGAATGTGATTAGATATTCTTAATAATACAGGATCCCTCAGGACAGCATTCTTTGAGGACATGTCTCCCCTTAATCTAACCACAGCTTCTCCTGATTTAAAATGTCCTTCAAGTATTTTCTCGAATAATTCCAGATTTTGTTCTGTTGAATTGTTTAGATTACAAGAACAAGGCTTTTCCTCTGTTCTTAATTTTGCCATTGTCTCTCTATCGCATGTACAAATAAACGCTTCATTTTTTTTGATTAATTCTATCGCTTTTTCATAATATAATTCCATATGATTAGATGCTAGAACTTCATCTTCAATTTTCAAATTCATCCATTGAATGACTTCTCTAAAACTATCATAGAATTCTGTCTGAACTTTCTCTGGATTAGTATCATCGAAACGTAAAACTCTCTTACCTTCATATCTTTCAGCTATTAAATGATTAATGCAGAAGGACAGCATTTGTCCCACATGAGGGTGCTTAGATGGTTCAGGAGGATATCTAACTGTTACCTCACCTTTGATAGCATTGACTACTTCAGGAAGATAATCTCTCTCTTTTTTCTCTTCTATTATGCTATCTGGATACTTCTTTTCTACAATCTCTCTCAACCTATCCGTGGGAATTTCATTAACTTCTGCGATGGTTTTATCTAAAAGTAGTTGAATTTCCTTCATCTTGCTTCTGAGATCAGGATAATTTGCCATTATTTTTCTTAAAACAATTTTTTTCTCGGCTGAGCCGTATTTATAGGCATTAACAATGGCTTCTTTGTAGATAATAGCTTCAGCATTGCTCATGTTATATTTCACTAAAATTCTCACTTTAAATACTTGATTGTTAATAATAAAAACTCAAACAAAGTTGATAGAGAATTCAAAACAGATTAATCTTATGATAAGACTTGTGGTGAATAATTCATCAATTGCTCTTGTTCTAGTAGTTTCTCGTTCTCTACAAGTTCTAGTATTCTTGGAACAGTTTTTCTGATAAGTACTTGATGTTTATCTATCTGTATCTTGGAGCAGAGTAATCCCTTGTTACAAGAACCTTTTCCAAAGTATACCACTTTCTTAGTATCGTAGAACAAAGATCCCGCTTTTGATGGACAATTGCAGATTTCTAAGAATAGTGGAGAATCTGTATATCCATTAATAGTTTTTATCCTTGTAATAGCTTTTTCGAGCTTGTAGCTGAGAAATGTATCCTTAGTTCCCATTCTAACTCAAAGAAAAATACTGATTATATATTAAGTAGTGTTGTAATATCCGGAAATTATACGGGTCAAGTCACAGATAAATTCCAGATATCATCTAGTTATTTCATTTAGAGGAAAATATTAAAAACACAGCCATAATTACACACTTGAGGAACTGAAAGTGTGGATTGCAAAAATCTCTGGTATAACTAACAATGACACAGCTTCATCAGTCGACGTATCATCTTATTTTGCTATAGGTGCAATAATTG
>JAGLXK010000125.1 GCA_023132955.1 Candidatus Heimdallarchaeota archaeon | reverse complement strand
TATCTAGAAAACTACATTTAGATGTATATTTTTCAGGGACAAGTTCAATTTTTATCCCTTTCTCTGCAGCTTTATATCTCAGTTGGTTAATAATTTTCATAAAAGGTATAGCTACAAACATCTGGGTAACCTTCTTTTGGAAATGGACATTTTGTTTCCATTTTTCATTGTATCCGATAATGATTTCATGCAGGTTCCATTCCACCCACAAATTCACTAAATAACGAGTAAGTTTGTGGTTGGCATCTTTGAATTTCTTTCGCCATTTTTCTCGTAGTTTATAGTATGCTGGACTGTAAACAATTTTTTTTTGCTGATTCAGTCTGTCTTTTTGCTGTTTCACATATTCTAATCTTAATTGTGTTTGTTTCTTCAAATAATATTGGATAATGCTTCTAATCCCTTTCCCATGATCCTTGATAACAATTGGTCGATTGCCAAGGTTATCCACAAAGGTCACAAGATTAATGGATCCTAAATCGATCGCGCCTTTTCTAGTGTGCCGTCTTCGCTGTTTAGGTAAAATTTTTTCATAAACTAGTTCGAGAGTATAGCCTACTCGTCTTGGGATAATCCTCACTTCTTTTAAAGTAGTTCGCGAAGTTAGTCGAGTTTTGTAGTAAAAGCTTACTTTTTTAGGAAGGACTAGCCATCCATTGACTATTCTTGCTTGTTGGTTGGTGAAGATTGCTACCAGTTCCCCATTCTTCGCCTTATAGTTGGGTGGTTGGGGCATAGCAAAAAATGCAGCGGGAGTTTTTTTCCACTCCTCTATAGCTCGGAAATACCCCTTCCAGTTCCTACATAGCAGTTTGAGCGTGTGTTGCGCAGTTTGAGCGGGAAGTATTCTATAACACTCTTCCTTATTGAGTAAAGAATTAAGATCATAGTAGGATAATAGCTTGCCCTGCTTATTCAGAAATTGCTTTACTAAATAGTTCGCTCGATTATAGAGATTTTTCACTTGATGACAAAGATTACTTAAAGCTTGGTGATAGTTGAGTTCTATACATTCTACTCTCAAAACTTTAGTCATCACATTTATTCAATAGAATTGCATATAAAAGCTCCAGTAATATTTAGCACAATTGATTTATTTAAGGTGATTCTTTCTTCATTTAAAGATAAATTAACAAACGTTTATAATGTTGAAAAACCCTAAACCATCCATGAGAACTGGAACAAAAGTATTTCTGGTAATCTTTGTTTTGATTTTGGCTGGTGCCGCGGTTATTGGCATTGACGTCTATTTGAGCTATAAGGCTTTCAAAGACAATCCTGGAGCTTTCTCTTTATCAACTCCTACTATTGCATTAGCTCCTGATAATAGTTCTGTAGCTGTTACAGCTACTGTAACAACTCCTAAGCTTGGGTATATGCCAAAATCTGCAAGAATTGATATAATTTTAATGAATGGAACAGAGGTCTTTGGTGACCCCTTACAGGTAACTGTAAAACTGGGTACGTCGCAAGAAGTTAATTTCACGATTATCTTTGAGATGGATATTGTAGCTTATATCACAGATGGAAATTCAATTGCACTGGTTGCTGAACTTACAGCTACACCAATATATATAGGAATACCTCTGAATTTCTTAAAACAAGAGCTGGATGATATTCTCATCAATTTACCTTAACACTCTTGTTTCTTTTTTTGTTTCTTTTCTATATATCCAAAATCTTTTAAGGGGTCTTTTGGTTTCTACTCATGACTATCGTTGGAAATCACCTAGTTTGTGACTGCTCAAGGGCAATAAAGGGGTCTACATGCCCTCGACAGATGATTTCACCAACGATAAGCAAACCTAACACATATTTTCATTGCCCAAACTGCAATTTTGATTTTATCTGTACTC
>JAGLXK010000124.1 GCA_023132955.1 Candidatus Heimdallarchaeota archaeon | reverse complement strand
TGTTACAACTGAGACTAAAGAGGAAATAGCTTTCTCTTCTGAATCCGATGAAGTTAAATCCATCGATACAGTAAAATAATTTCCTGTTATTTTGATGCATCAATTCCTTTTTTTAGGTGGTATATCAAATATTTTTTTCACAGTTTTATATTATCTCGAATAGATTTATATACTAAAATATCAGATATTCATTTGTCTAATCTGTTTTGTAAACCACTTCTCTTACTATTAAGTAGGATAGAATTAACATTGAAAAGTTCGAGAAAAAATGAAGTTAAACTGATATTATTAATGGCTGTAATAATATCGTCTGGTACATACTCTGTAGACATTACAAAAATAATCTCAAAATCAGACACTGGTACCATTTCTGAAAAATCCTCATTTAAAATTGATTTCTGGGAATCTTTTGGGGATCATAAGGACAAGATAGCTAAAGTTCTCAAAAATAAACCCATATCAGCAGATTTGACCCAAATACAATTAGCACCAGAATTCGTTGAACAGTTCTTCGTATTGAATGATGATTTTCACTATCAGAGCATTTCTGCAGAACTAATCGTAGAAAATGATCACTCTTATTTTTATGTTCAAGAAAGTTTAATTTCAGTATATGGTCGAGAACAAGTTGAAGCGGCAATTAATGAGGAAAAACAAAGATTTGAAGAAAAGATATATAATGAGAGTATAGAAACTTTTGGAAACATTGAGGGAAGTCTAGGAAATATAGGAAACGGGAAAATTATTGTTTTAATAGCTAATTTACCAACAAATGTAGCAGGTTATTTTGATCCAGTAAATGAATATAGTCGAGAATTTCTAGATAATAATGGGATGGGAGAGTATAAATCGAATGAATGGGAAATGGTTTTTCTGGACTATAATGAAAAATACGAAACAACATTAGCACATGAATTTCAACATCTAATACACTATAACCACGATGCAAATGAAGCAAGATGGTTTGACGAAGGATGCTCAGAACTAGCAGGATATGTAACAAATTGTCAACCAGAGAGTTGGGAAAATGTGACTATTTTTGCTAAAACTCATTTCAAATATCATTCAGATGATTCGTTAGTTTATTGGAATTATTACTCTTCTGAAGGAAGAAATGTAAGAATTGACTATGGAGGATCATATCTGTTTCTACATTATTTATATGAACAGATGGGAAAGGAAGAAGTAAAGGAAATGATCGATGATTCTTTACCAGCAATTCGTAGCATAAGTAGTGAGTTACAAAAACTGAACAGAAGCTTCAACGATCTATATATGGATTGGATAACTGCACTAATTCTAGATAATCAAACAATAGATTCAAGGTATGGTTTCGAAAATATGGATTATCAAATAAACCCATTAAAGACAATAAATGGAGAGTATTCGGGGGATATTTACGCACCATATTATGGAGCTTATACTGTCTCGCTAAAATATATGAACAAGAAATATGAAACAACGATAATAAATAAAGAAAATAAGAGAATAGGAGTAGTAGCAATATACAAGGAAGAGGGGGAGGTAGTAAGAATAGAACAATATACAACAACTGATTCTGCTTTATTTTTCTTACCAGTAAGTAATTATTCAGAAGTAATCCTTTCATTTAGTTACTTAGATACAGAACAACCTGCGATAACAGGAGCGTTTGGAACGGGAGATGTAGCAAAAATAGAAATCAGAAATATAGATCCTTTTTATTTATCGATTACTAATCCAGCAATATTGAAAAATTCAACTCATTTGAGTATTTATGGACTGAATGTACTTTTTCTAAATGGGACTGACATACATTATGGAAGTGATAATGATAGTGTTACAGTCGAAATAGGAAAGGATTATAGTAGTCTGATAAACCAAGAACTTGAATTTAATCCAGTGAAATATTTAGGGTGGGGGAGCTCAATAGATATTTCATCATTGCTTCCAGGAAACTATTATGTGGATTTGATTGTATCTACAGGAGAATACTATTTCAAGAAGAGAATTTACACATTCAAAATAACATTTGAAATACTTTTCTCATCAGTTAAAATCACAATCAATAATGATACAAGCACCTTATCAGCTGAATGTATAATAATCATACTACCAAAAAACTTCCAAGAATATGTAATAGATGTCGGTGAAATATTCGCTTACATTTATGATTCATCACATAAGTATATTCTGAAGGTAAAACTAGAAAACCTTGAAGAAAACCTATGGAACATTACAACAAATGTAGATAATTTTGAAGAAGGATATTACTATATTTTTACAAGACTAATTTTTCAAAACGAAGTATTCAGTTCTTTTAGATCAAACATAGTCTATTTCAAACCAATAAATGTTTCAAGGAGTGTTTTTAGGGTGGATGTCATAATTGCTGGGTGTGTATTAGTAGTCTATCTTAATAGTAGAAAGAAAAACAGAATAAAAAATAGGGGTGTAGGATGAAACCAATAATTGTTGCAGTAGTGATAATCTCAACACTAATGATTAGTGGAGGAATTGTAGGAACAGTATTTCTACTAAAAGATTGTACAGACTGCATAGTTGAACAACCCACAGATGCTGAAAATGAGTTAAGCAGTGTTTGGGATGAAATAACCTTTAGACTAATTAACGAATCTTACAAAGTTATAGGAGACTTTATTGGAAGAAAACTATTGGTAGAGTTTGCTTCAAGCAATTGTCCAGATTGTAATGAGCAAAACAATGTATTGAATCAGATTAATAACTTACTAATCCAAGAAGATAACGATATTGTGATTCTGACATTAATGATTGATTTAGAAACATCAAAAGAACTCCTAACTTATTACATCAATAACAACATTAGTTGGCTAATAGGTAGTATAAATGAAGCAAATCATACAAAAATAGGATTAGAATGGGTTCCTGCTTTTTATTTATTTAATACAAGTGGGGAGTTAATTAAAACAAAACAGTCTGAGATGAATTATGAGGAATTGATGAATTTTTTGAGTATGGATTTAAATAGTAAAAATTAAAAAAATAAGGTGAAAGAGATGAAGAAGGGAATAATAGGAATAGTAATTTTGATAGCAGCGATGGTTATATTACCAGTATGTGCATATGAAAAGGGAGAGGTTTTGTTAAATAAACAGATAAGAGTACAATCAGGAGATTTTTACAGTTGGAAGGAGTATTTCAACGAAGAGAAATCAGTAATAAAAGTATCAACAATCGTACATTCAGGAGGGGAGATTGCTATGTTAATGGTAGATTCAGAGGATTATTCTGCATTGTTATATGGGCGACTAGATGAAAAAGATCTGATAGTAGCATTAGAGTTTTCAGGAAAGAAAACTAAGAGCGTGACATTAGGAGAAATAGGGAATTATTACCTATTGTATGTAAATACAGAAAATAGCTATATAGATCTATCAACAACAGTTACATTTATGGGAACAAGTAAAGCAGGGCTAATAACAGGGGTTACTTTAGGAACACTGGCATTAGCAGGGGTAGGAGTATCTGTGTTGTATTTCACAAAACGGAGGAAATGAGGAAAAAGAGATGTTTGCGAGATTTTAATGCTGTGTAATATATACTTATTTGTCTATATGGGTAAATGATTGTACTAGAAGAAGAAAAGAAAGAAAAAAGAACAAAATTATACAAGAAATACGAATCCATCTTATAGAAATATAATATCCAAAAAGTAGAAGAAAAAGCTCTACAAGTACAAAAATCAAAATCTTAGTAAAGTTCTTGTTACTGAGGAACTTTGATATTTTGTTTGCGAAAATATACTTTAGCTCAAAGAAAAAGCCTTTGTTTAGAAGATGATGCTTACATTCATGAATTTCTGACGGAAGTCTTCTTTTCTCCTGTAAGAAGCCTTCTAGTTTCTCAAATGGGGTTTGTTCTCTCAAATATAAAACGTCCCATCTCTGCTCATATGACTGGCTAGGTAACCATCTTTTACGAAATTTACGAAAATCATCAAATACATCATTAAAATCAGAAATAGTAATTGTCTTCAGAGCTCTAGTTTCAAATCTAGTAAGTTCTCGAAGAAGGAATTTCCTTATCATTTTTCTATCCTCACTAAGCTTCTTATACTGCTACTTATATACATATGAAAGTTCAATATAGTAAATAGGAAAGTATTAGGAGAAGTGAACCTTCTCTTGTATACGTTTATAGAAAATTGCTTATAATGTATACAAAGCAGAAAACTATTCAACAAGAAGAAAAAGTTAGAAAGAAACCAACCAAAAAGATATAGTAATTTACATGATTCAAAAGAGAGGTGGTGGGGCAGGCAGGATTTTATAAGAAGTCCTTCTAAGAAGCAAGTAACACTTTTATTGTTATATTACTAATGTTGTCTATGGTATCTCAAGAGCAATTGAGAGGATATATATTAGAAGAAGTACTAGCACATTTAGTAAATAATTCAGGTTTCAGATTATTAGAAGATGCTTCTCAAGATAAAATTAATCTGGCAATGCAAAGAGGAGATTTGGTTGTAAAAGGTAGAGGAGGATACCATCAAGCTGATGTATTAGGACAACTTGAATGGACACCTGCATTTACATATCCCTTAAGACTTTTTGTTGAAGCAAAATTTCGAAACAAAACAACAGGGATTGAAACAATTAGGAATGCTATTAGTATTGTATTGGATGTAAATCAAAAAAGCACTTATCATGATGAAGATTTATTGCTTTCAAAATATCATTATGTTTATGCACTTTTCTCTACATCAGGTTTTACAGAAGATGCAGTAAAGATGGGTTTAGCACACCAAATATCACTAATTGACTTAAGTAGTAGTGAGTATAATTCTCTCTTAGACTCAATAAGGAATACTGCACAGAACATAAATAAAGATATGGGGAAATTAACTAATCTTGTTTACAACTTGAGATATGTATTAAGAAGAAAACTGGCTCTATCACTCCGTAGAAAAGAATATTATGGAGAACAAAGGTCGTCTCATGATCAAATTAGGGACTTAATTCAACCAGTGATTAATTCAGCAAGGGAATATGGAGAACTGTTTATAGGAATACCAAATATTCCTTTTATGTTACTTCTTAAGGCTAACAATCGAAATAAATTTCTAGATTATTTAGAAAAGAAACCTTCTCACAAAGTTAACATTACTTGGAGTCATTATATAGACAATAGGAAAACTTGGATGATTAGACCATCTGACGCTCCAGATGAATATCAACTAACGTTTAAACTTCCAAGTATACTTGCACAGAGAATATTTGGAAAAATAGATGATGGAATGTATGAAAGAGCGATTAATGCAAAGCAGAAATATTTCGCTCATATAGTAATTTATAGAACAACTCAAAGACAAATACAATGGTATAGATTAAGTTATGATAAAGAAGAAACCTTAAGATATCTGCAAAGACAAAGAAGAGATATCTAACTGAAACCAAAGTGTCCATGGGACTGTTATTCGGAAGAAGCGGTAAGGAGATACAAAATAGAGTTCGGAACCCCAGGTGTTCTAGAAATACTGATTCATATATGTCACATATAAAAGTTGAATAGGATTCTGCAACTTTTTAAAATGTATATAAGTTACTGCAGGTAATTTGTTTATTTTTTTGCAGCACACAAAACTAGCTAAAATTGTTCATTTATGAGGCATACAAAAATTAGATCGGGATTGGAACCTGAATTACAATGAACATGAGCTGGAAAACAAAGCTAAAAGAAGTTGTAATGAAAATTACTTTAGCTTTGAGCTCGATTTGGGTATATATGCCAATAGTTGCAGGGTTAATTACTTCTATGTTATCAGTAATACCTATAGCCTATACTTCTTGGTTTCTGTTTCTTGCATTAGAGGGACGTCTTAGTTGGGCTAATTCAAGTTATTCCCTCTCTCTTCCTTTTGAAATAGTTCTATACATTTTTGATTGCATTATCTTTATATTTGGGCTACTTTTATTTTTCTGGGGTTTCGTTCATATAGTAAAAACTAGAAAAAATGATTCTCGCTTGACCCAAACTGGACCTTATCGCAATATTCGCCATCCACAACACTTAGGGATTATATTCTTTTCCCTACCATTCGCGCTGGTCATTCCATGGTTTAAGTTTGGAATTCGAATAAGTGACGTTCTTTCTTGGGTATTGTTTTGTATTGTTCTCATTATCTGGTCTGATATTGAAGAAAGAAAAATGCGAAAAAAATATCCAGAAGAGTTTGCCGACTATAAATCTAAAACTGGATTCTTTTTTCCAAAAGTAAGAAAGGGCAGAG
>JAGLXK010000123.1 GCA_023132955.1 Candidatus Heimdallarchaeota archaeon | reverse complement strand
CTGAAACAAACTATGTTACTACAAGCCCAAGACTATTAGAATGATTGAATACGCCATACCCAACGCTGCACAAGCTAATGTTAAAGGTAGCATCTTTCTTACATATTTGAGAAAGGAGATAGGATATCCTTCCCTATTGAGTATCTCTAGTGACATTAGAATAGTAATTGATCCAAGAGGTGTCAATGCGCCACCAATATTCCCAGAAAGAACAAAACCGAACCATAAACCGGTTGATAATAGTGCTGGTAAAGCTTTAAAGATATAGGAGAAAATAAGTGCAGCTGAAAAGCTATTCAAAAATCCTGCAATTGGTAAACCTACAGCACCGATAATTACAGCGACCAAAATTAACCCTCCTGTAGTTGGGGTTGAACCTAGCAGTCCTGTAAGCATATTAGTTAATGGGCGTAAAGCTCCAGCAGCTGTTAAAAGTCCCATTAGAACAAATAAAGCGATAGCGAAAATAATCATCTCCCATTCGACGCCTTCTCGAAGATAACGTTTCAAATCTGTTCTGAATAGAAAAAGACCGAAAAAGACTGATATCAAAGCCATTAAAGCTACATCAAGAGGATTATCCGGAATGCTGGTAAGTATAAATCCTACAAAAAGAAAGCCTAGTAGAATTAATGATTTCCAGATGTTTTTTCTATCTGCAATACCTGACCAAGGATTAATTCTTCCTATTTGTTCTTTTTTCTCATCAGTGACTTTGATCCTGAGCTGCTTCCTATAAACAAATAAGAAAAAGGCAGATGCAAGTCCAAAGAAAAGAATGGCAATAGGGAACATATAAGCTGTAAATTTGATGAAACTCATTCCTGCTTCTGGATATAAGTTAAAGAAAATAATATTGGGTATAGACGAAACAGGAGTGGGCAAACCCCCAATTATTGTGTTGATTCCTACGAATAAAACATAAGGTTCTGGATTAAGTTCTAGTTGTTTGCATGTAACAACTGTTAAAGACCCTAGTAGAATGATAGCACTCAAATTATCAAAGAACATACTTACAAAGAATGTTAGACCTCCTAAAGCTAATAATAATTTTTTCGGATCACCTCTAGTCAATTTAACAATATATAGTGATACAAAGTCAAAGAAACCCGCACCCTTAGTAATAGCTACTATTATACCTATAGAAAATATAATTAGTATAGCTTCTATATTCACTGTTTTTGCTAAGGCTTCTAGAAAATTGTCAGGTACATGTTCAAATGCTAAGTTTTCTTCAAAACCTTTCTTCCAATCCATAAGTATTAGATATAATAATGAAACTACTATTGCACCAGTAGCAGTGACTTTTGTAGAATCAACCCCCTCTTTTGTTAGTAA
>JAGLXK010000122.1 GCA_023132955.1 Candidatus Heimdallarchaeota archaeon | reverse complement strand
AAAGAACACCAAAACCCATAATTACAAAGAGAATCCAATCTTTGATTCCAAAATCTTCCATTTTGAATGTAATTATGTAAATTACTGTTGGTAGAGCAAGCATGAGAAATCCTAAATATGCAGTTATTGCTCCAAGAACGAAATAATCTATACCTTTTCTCTTAATTCGACGTAAGATTATTGCAAAGAAAAGAATGAAGAAACCAGCAACTAACACGCCTATAAACAACATGAAGAGCCATTCCTCAGCTTTAGCGAGTCCAGTAATCATTGTTCCTATTAGACCTAATAGTCCAACTATCAATCCGATCCACATAGTAGTCAGAGCAGGAGCTTTCTGATCCGTAGGTTTCAAATGGGTTTTATCTTCACTCATTTCTTCCACAACTCCTCAATTTGATCTGCTAGTTTCTTTGAGCGACCTGTTTTTAGTTTTTTAAGTTCTCCACGCCATCTAAGGATAATAACTGCTACGGAAGCCATTACTATCAATCCTGCTCCAATGAACACCATAATAGGTACAGAGAAATCTTCAGGAAATACTCCTAGGAAATCAACAATTTTCGGAATGACAGTTAACAGTAATGAAATTCCATAGGCTATGCTAAAGATTACTATTGATAGCAAAAGTAATGTTAAGAAATTGTCACCTACATATCCAAAAACAGTCTTCAAGGTCAACCATATTGTAACAAATATATTGCTAAAGAATTCGGGAATTTTCTTAAGAAACTCCAAAAATTTCTTAGGGTGGAAAATGAAATGGGAGAATAGGAGGAAGGTTCCACCAATTGATAATGATAAATACGCTTCATATCCCCAACTTCTTTCAAAACCAATAGCAATTCCAGTAATAACAGTTGCTAAGCCAAGAAATCTAAAGATTAACACTCTACGTTCAATAATGATTTCCACAAAAGCTTTGAAGAATTCGTAAATTTTGATTACAACTTTCTTCCTTGTAAGTAATTGAAAGAAAATGATAGCAAATATTCCTAAAAGTATAAAATGCCAATAATCGGGGTTTTTAGCTCCATAGTAGATAAGTACAAATCCTCCGATCATTCCAGCAAATCTAACAAATTCCTTAAGAATAGTCCTCCAGTGTTCCACGATAAATGTGAAAATCTCTACTATGGTCTCCCAAACTTTCACAAAGAAATCTTTGATTGCGTTTAAAATTCTCACGATAGGATTATAGAATATATCAATAGCTATGAATTTCAAAACCTTCCAAATAGTCTTGTAATGATGGCAAGGTATATACAAGCTACTAACAGTAAGAATCAGAATATACCACCAATCACCTTCAGGGTCAAATGTAATAGAGAAGTAAAGTATAGCTCCTAATGCAGTAATATCTAATGTGTAGAGAATAACCTTTATCCAATGCTTTTTCATAAACTTAAGTAATGTAACAAACTTATTCCACAGAGCAACGAAAGGTTCTTTCAAAATGAGTATAATTTCCCAGAAGAATAGGGAGAGATTAACTACTATTTCTTTTAGTTTGAGTAGAACTGGTTTCCTGAGTATTATTTCAGCCAATAAAATTGTTAGGAATCCAACATAGAACAAGTACCGGTATCCTTCAGTAAAAGCAAGATAAAGTGCAAATACACCTGCGCCTGTAAATATGAGTCTGATTGTCT
>JAGLXK010000121.1 GCA_023132955.1 Candidatus Heimdallarchaeota archaeon | reverse complement strand
AGTAGAGAAAGCAAAGAGAGTGTGAATATACTTGATCTCTCAACTAAAAACTCTATCTTTAGAGAAATAGCAATTTTAATTTATTTAGCTCAGAGAAGAGCAGCTGAGAAAATAATAGAAGTAACTACTACTCAACTAGCTAACTACTTTTCCATCTCTCAACAAACTGCATCAAGATGTTTACAAGAGCTTGATAAGAAGAAGATCGTGACTTGGAAATCTACACCTAAAGGCTCTTTGGTTAAACTAACCCCCATTGGTATTTCAATTCTTGAAAAACTTCGTTTTGAACTTGAAAAAGCACTTCATCCAGATTTATCTTTTATTAAACTAAAAGGAAAAATTGTAACAGGTACTGGGCAGGGAAAATATTACATTTCTCGACCATCGTATCTTAAATCATTCAAAACTAAATTAGGTTTCACACCTTATTATGGAACATTAAATGTTAGAATAGATGCTGCTGATAAGGATAGATTGGATTTGATTAGAGGTTCTTGGCCAACGATTATTACTGGGTTTGAAGGTGAAGAGCGAGAATTTGGGGATGTTTTATGCTATCCACTTGAAGTCATCAAGCTTGATGCTAAAGCTGCAGGAATTAAACCTAGGAGAACCCACCATGGCGAGAACATTCTTGAAATCATAAGTGATGTATGTATTAGAGATACAATGAATCTCGAAGATGGTGATGAAATAATTATTAAGTTTTCACTAGAACAAAACGAGCGTGGTTAGGTATGTCAAGTATAGAAGATAAACTTGTAATCAAACAAATCTATATAAATTCCCTAAAAGATATCAAAAGTTCTTTCACAAGTGTCTCACGACAATTAGGGTTTTCTTTAGAATATGTAAATACTTCTGTTGAATCTTTAATCGAAAAGGGGTCGATAGAAGTTGATTATCAAAACAATTATCATTTAACAGAACTAGGACGTAAGCAAATTTCTGTAATTTTAACAGGTGGGACTTTTGACATACTTCATGTTGGGCATCTCTTTACATTTAATCAATCTAAGCTCTTAGGAGATGTTCTTGTAGTAATTGTAGCAACTGACAAAAACGTTGAGAAATTAAAGAACCACCCTCCAACAAACTCTCAAAAAGATAGAACTGAAATAGTTGACTATGTAAAAGGCGTTGATGCCGCAATATTGGGGGATGAGACTGACTATATGAAGATGATTGATATTGTAAATCCAGATATAATCGCATTGGGATATAATCAGAAACATGATGAAAAAGAGCTTTACAAAGCTATATCAGCGAGGGGATATCCCCATGTAAAAATTATCAGACTTCAAAAACATGTTTCGGGAAAATCAACATCTAAGATTGTTCAAGAAATAATAAAACACAATTATCGAGAGTGAGCAATCTAACAAGTTGTGACAATAACTTAGAAACCTTCTTAAAATTTCTAGACTTAATCAAATTGTATGTTTGTCCAGAATAGATCCTCAATAGTTAGACTATCGAGGAACTTCTCTGAGGAAAAGAT
>JAGLXK010000120.1 GCA_023132955.1 Candidatus Heimdallarchaeota archaeon | reverse complement strand
ATATGGGTAAATGAATCACCAAGATTCTTTTCAACATATCCTCCAATATCATAAAAAATAGTTCCATTATCTCCTGATATCATTGGAATTATCCAAGATTCTTCTCTATGAACAATAATACCGAGTTCTTGGTTTTTATAACTTAAAGCAGTTAAGTACCATTCAGCATAAGTCATTTTTTCTGATGCCATATATTGAACTGTTGCTTTATGAGTCGTTCCATCAAAAGTATAATTGTACATTAATGCTAATGAAAAATTTATATAATTACTAGTAATATAGTGATAAAATTCACCTGCAGCAAGACCACTATTAGAAAGCGTTACTACTCCATTTTCAGGTAAATCCTCTATAGGATCATTCAGATTGCTTGTTATAGGATGAATAGTTTCTCCCTCGCCTATTGTAGATATAGTTAGTTCAGTATCACCTTGTAAAAGCGGGATTGAATCAATTTCTTGTGCTGGATATACATAATACTCTTTTCCCCACAAAAAACGGGGAATTGCATTATATGCAAATGATCCTTCAGTAGTTGAGAGAGAATAAAAAACCACTCCAATTGGACTAGTGGATTCAATAATCGTACCCTTTTGTACATCTAATTCTAAAGTGTCTCCTATAAGTGGCAGATCATAAAACTCAGGATTTTCTCCGGGAGCTGTAACTGTAACATCTGTTGAATTAATTCCTGCTACCATCATTGCTTTCATATTGTCATACTGACTTTGATAATGCTTACCCCACATAGACATGACTAAAGGGGAATAGGAGAATGTATCATCGAAGGTTGAATTACTAAATGGATGATATATATTAATTTGAAGTGGTGCAAAGGTTTGAATTAAAGACCCATTTACTAGATTAGGTTCAAGCAAAGGATTAATTACCAATGTTTCATTTTGGTTTAAAATGGTTTCATTTCCATGTTCTATAGATTCGAAACCAAAGATTATCGGAACTCCGTCATAGAACGTATTGATTGTTATCAATGTGGGACCAAATGGACCTGATTTTATTACTAAAGGAATTCTATAATTCATATATAATCCTCCTGCGGAACCCCCACCACTTGTATCTGCACCTCCTCCATCTGGAGGGGGAATATCTCCTGAGCTAGGACTCCCAGCAATTGCGTACTCAAAAGTTGTGATAATGATAAAATTGCTTGAGGTTATGATTAACAGTAGAATAAATAGAGACTTGACTCGAACGTATTTCATCTTACTAGTCCTCTCCTCTTTGAACCAAAATAAGCAAGCAATAGTTTTTCTGTTAGAACAGTTGTTGGTGCATCTATCACTTCTATATTTAAACCTCTAACTTTTCGCTTAAATTCATTGATTTTTCTAATCTCGAGACCGAGTTCATACATGAACTTTCCTCTTTCAAGTAAATTACTAAAATTAACTATTTTTATTTCTCCTGTTTCAGGGTCTTGATATTTTACTTGTCTAGGGTTCTTAGGAAATAAAAATTCTTCAGGATCATGAATATGGAATAGTTTAAAATCGTGATGCTTAACATTAGCAACCTTGAACCCATCCATTGCTTCCTCAAGATTACCATGAAGGTCTGTAAGTACTATTATTATCGATCTTCTCTTCTGAGCTAAAGCAATTTCTTTTACAGTTTCACCTATATTTGTACTACCAAATGGGGCGATCCTCAACATTTCATTAAAAATATGATAAAGGTGTGTTTTTCCACCTCTAGCAGGAATACATTTGTGTATTTTTTCTGAGAAAGATACCCATCCAAAATTATCTCTGTTATTCATAACAGTATATGCAAGTGTGGCTATTGCTTCTACTGCCATTTTAATTCTGGGATTTGGTTCACCCAGTAACATAGAATAGCTGGTATCTAACATTAATATAACATTTGTATTCCTCTCTTGTTCATAGTCCCTAACTATCAGTTTAAAAGGAACTCTGGATGAAGCGTTCCAATCTACAAATCTGAGATCATCACCCTCAATATATTCTCTTAAATCTGCATATTCAGTACCAGGTCCTCGAAAGATGGATTGTCTATGTCCTTGAAGGAAGCTAGTAGTTTTCTCTTTAGCAAGAATCTCCAATCTCCTTAGCTTCTTTAGAGGAATTTTAACGCTATCCTTCTTCTCTTTCACAGTTTTTGGTTCACCTGCTACTGACATTGTTTCACCTTCGTTTTACAAGTTCTTCATAGATATTTGCTGCAGAAGTTAGAATTTTTTCACCTTGTTTCAAAACATAATTATCATCCCAAAGTAAACTATCAACTACTTTGAAAACTTGAATTGCTTCCCTGTGTAATTTTTTATCATCTTCAATTATATCTAAGACAAGACTATTTAGACCAACTAGAGATACAATGTTAACCTCTCCCTTGACAATTCTTGAGAGTATTTTTTGATAGGTTTGAATAATTTTTATGGATTCTTTTCCTTTCTTCTTAATTTTACCCATGTCGATAACTAGCGGTTCTTTCTCTTTTGCTCTCTTCTTCATTTCCTCTTCTAGAATCTCATCAAGTTCTTTATCCACACCTCTTGATATTCTAACTTTCTTTTTGATGAGTATTGAAATAAATGCAAATAATGGAAAGAGGTTATACATCCAGCTTGGTTCATGAATTCCTTTCTTTTCCAAATTTTTCGTGAAATATCTATTCAGAGATAAAACTACTACTAGAACAATAAGGAACAAGTTGCAAATAATCATCCATGAATAAGATGGGTTGTTGGCATTCATAAAAATCATTACTACCGCACTTAGGAAGAACCAAATCGCCATTGTGATGAAGATATA
>JAGLXK010000012.1 GCA_023132955.1 Candidatus Heimdallarchaeota archaeon | reverse complement strand
ACTATTGCTGCATCAATTACGTCAATCTTTGTGACATCACCGATATCAGCTTTCTGAATAGGAATATTTTTCTCTTTTATCATATCTACTAATGCTTCTAAACTCCCCAAAGTGTCTACTTTTAGAATAACACCATTGGTTTTTGTCTCAATTCTAAAGCTTTCTAATTCTGCTTCAACTTCTTTGAATACTTCATCTTCCTTGCCTTCAAGGGCTACGCGTAATGGAGCTCCTGCCAAAGCATCCTCAAGACCGTGTGCCGCTATTTTAACACCAGCTGAGGCATAAATCTGGTCTACTCCTTTGAATTTATCTTTTGGATCTCTCATTTCATCTAGTTCTTTGGGTTCAAGAAGAGCACGAATCTTTACCAAGAAGGGTTTTTCTCTTCCTCCAATAACGACTTTATCTGTCTTTTTTATCACACCATCATAAAGAATGACATCAATTGTTGTTCCTAACCCCTCTTCATCTTTCACTTCTAGAACTGTACCTACCCCAGGTCCTTCACTGTATTCTAGTTTTTGCATCATAAATTGCTGCGTTAATCCAGCTAATACTAAGAACAAATCTGGTATCCCTTCACCAGTTTTAGCACTAGTTGGAACAATAGCGATAGCTTTTCTGAAGTCCTTGACTTGATCATATCTGAAACCTTCCATCCTCAGCGCAGATAATTCACCCATAATGTCATAGATTCTATTATCCATGTCCTCTTTTGCTTTTGAAATTTGCTTGGAATAAGTTTCAGCAAAAGTAGCTCTAGGAATAGATTTCCAGGAAGAAATTCTATCAATTTTGTTTGCAGCAATAATGAATGGTGTTTTACGAGCGCGTAAAATATCGAGAGATTCATAAGTTTGTGCTTGAAAACCCCTAAGACAGTCGACCACAAGTATAGCAATATCTGCAACAGAAGCACCTCTTTTCCTAAGATTCATAAATGCTGCGTGGCCAGGCGTATCAACAATCAACATTCCAGGAATATTTAGTTCAATAGTTGCTTTTTTGAGAAGTGGTCCACAAACATCAATTATTGTTTGAGCTGGAAAGAAAGATGCCCCGACATGTTGGGTTATACCTGCAGCTTCTCTTGCTTGAACTGCTGTCCCTCTGACTTTATCTAACAAACTTGTTTTTCCTGAATCTACGTGTCCTAAAATAACGGCAATAGGACTTCTCAACCTTTTACCACTTTCTGCATCTATTACTTTTGACATTTTGCTCCACACAGAAGTTTATCTGATGATATGTTCTATCTCAAAGAATTTTCGATTATTTCAAATAAAAAGAAATTGGTTGAACATAGTTTTAGTAGAAGAATCCCTTTATAACGAACAGTTGAAAAAGCTTATGAATTTTAATCAAAAAAACAAAGTTGAAGACTAGTTGATTATTCGTACAACCATTCTTCATCTACTTTTGAGTAATTAGCAAATTCCGATTCATCAAAATATATTTTATATTCTACAATTGCATTTTCTGGTGTATCTCCAGCATGAATTATGTTTCTCCCTATTTCTAGGGCATAATCACCTCTAATTGACCCCGGTTCTGCATCCGCTGGATTTGTCGCACCTACTATTTTTCTAGTAATCTTAACCGTATCCTTCCCCTCGACTACCATTGCAACAACTGGTCCACTTGTGATATACTCTAACAAACCTTCGTAGAATGGTTTTTCTTTATGAATCGCATATTGCTCCTCTGCTTGAGCCATTGTAACAGTAATCATTTTCAATCCGATTACTTTGAACCCTACATTTTCAATTCTTTGGATTACTTTCCCAACAAGTCCTCTTTGAACACCATCGGGTTTAATCATAATAAACTCTCGTTCCAATTTATACACCTTGTATTTTGTAACAGATTTCTACTGTGATAATAAAAATTAATTGATTCAACCATATTTACCTTGAAAATCAGAACCAACAAACATTCAGAGTTTAAAAAAAAGAGTTAATAGAGAAAGGAATTATACAAATTTCCTTTCGTATCTCTCTGTCCATTTCAACTTTTTAGGATCTCGCTTTAGAACCAGTTGTGATTTTTTACATTTGTTTGAACAGAAATAGAGTACTGATCCTGTTCTTTGAACAAAAAGCATACCACAGCCAGGTTCCATTTCTTTCCCACAATATGAGCATTTTTGTGTTCGTGGCATTGTTAATCACTTATCTTTTACGTATTTTTTTAGCTTCCCTTTCGGTTTCTCGGAGCATGATGACATCTCCTTTCCTAACAGGACCTTTAAGATTTCGTGTTAAGATTCTGTTTTTATCTCTACCTTCAAGAACCTTAACTCTTGCTTGGATAACTTCCCCAACACTTCCAGTTCTTGCTAGCACTTGAATAACTTCAGCAGGAGTTGCCCTATCGTCGTCTCGTGAGCTCACTTTTTTCACCTAGCTTATTTCTTAAGTTCCTTCAATTTGTTTCTCAATCCTTTGATAGATTGTTTAGCTTCTCCACCATCTACAACAGCAATAGAAGCTGAACCTACTTTTAAGCCAGCGGCTTTGCCTAAATCATCTTTTGTGGCTACATAGGTGTAGACAATATCATTCTCTTCACACAGAAGAGGTAAATGCATAACAATTTCAGGAGGGTTCACATCTTCAGCAATATATACAATTAAAGCAGTCTTTCTTTCAATTGCTTTTGTAACTTCGTTAGTCCCTTTTCGTATTTTACCAGTTTTGGAAGAAGTTTCTAAGATGCTTAAAGATTCTTTAACGACTTCAGCAGGAATATCAAATTTCTTGTACATTTTTATTTCACCTCGGGCACACAGATAATTGTGCCTTCATTAGGTATGAAAACAAAATTTGGATTTAGTTTAAAAGACTTATCTTTGAGTAGATTTTTCACCCAATATGGTTGTACTTACCACTTCTTCATTATTTAGAACAAATCTTAGTCTTTTAGGAAAAAGTCCATTCAAAATGACAACTTTATCAACATATTTCAATAATTTGCTTATCTCTTCAATTTTGCCTTGCATAGATCCTGTAACATCAACGATATCATTTTTCATCTCTTCTGCTTGAAACTTTTCTAAATCCTGATAACTTAGTTTCCTAACAAGCTTCCTTGCGTTTTCATCTTCTGTCTTCTCGAATAAGCCATCAACATCGGTAAGAAAGATAACTTGATTCACACTGAAATTTTTGACAAGATCGTTAATAATCGAATCTCCACTATGAATGGTAAAACCTTCCTTTTCAACAAACAAAACATCTCCGGATAAAATCGGGCAAATGCCCAATGAAAGAGCCTTTTCCACAGGTTTAAGAAAATATGAATTTTCATTATCTTCTGAATAAGCTAACGCACTAGTTTGAAATCCCATTGCTTTTACTTCGTTCTCCATTAAACAAGATACTACTTCTTGTGTAAGGGAAGACATATCTTGTCTAATTTTTACAATCCCATCAAGTTGACTTATGTCTTTGAAACCAGATTGAATCGAATGTTTTTCTGCCACTATATGTCCAAAAGATCCGGCACCATGAACTATAATGAGGGGTTTATCCCAATTCTCAAGTTGTTTGCATATCTTAGTTAAATTCTCCTTTCTAACTTTAAGATAAGATGATTTGTCAGTAATAACAGATCCACCAATTTTTATTACATCTATACTATTACAATTCATTCCTTACACCATCATTTGAAAAGTTTGAAATAAAAGCTTGAAAGTTCTTTTCCTTCATTAATTCTATTACTTCTGTTGCTCTATGGTAATCATCAAACAGTGATATCACACAACCACCCCCTCCAGCTCCAGTAAGCTTACTACCCAATGCTCTTTTCTTGTCAAGAATTTTTACGATCTCATCTAAAGTTCTATGGCTAACACCAAGGTCTCTTAATAGTTGATGATTTGAAGACATTAATTCACCAATTTGGGTTAAATCCCCAGCTTTCAAAGCTTTTTCTGCATCGTTCACAATGTTATGGATGTCATGAAAGATTCCTTGAATAGCAGTTGGGTTTTTCTCATATTTTTTCCTTACATTTTCAACTAAATCTTTTGTGTTTCTTGGGATTAAACTATTAATAATGACTACATAGTTAGAAGAAAGCTGAAAAGATAGCTCTTTCATTACTCCGTTTTCATATAGTATTCCACCCCCATATGTAGAAATAGTATTATCTATACCTGAAGGAAAACTATGAATAATTTTCTCAGATTCATATGCAAGTTTGTTTATTTCATGCAAATCAATATCCATTCCAAGGAATTTAGAAAAACTTGCAATAAGTGATACTAAAACCGCTGCACTTGAACCTAAACCAGCAGATGGCGGAATTTGAGAAGAAATTTCTATTGCAGGATTTTTGCTCGATTCAGTAACTTCGAGGAGTGAATCTATAACGAACTTCAAAACAGTAAGATTTTCGGGTAAGGAAGTGAGATTTAAATCAAAGAGCTTCTTGGGAAATAAATCAGGAACAGATAAAACGGAAATCTGTTTTGATGAAGCAGAAATAGAACTTTTTGCGCGTAAATCTATTGCAGCAGCAATTGCAGGATGTTTATAAACAACAGCATGCTCACCAAAAAGAATTATTTTTCCTGGTGCTGAAAATTCCACTGTATTCACATCCATAATCAAAGATGTGCTTAACCTAATAAAATCTTTTTCAAAAATAAGAAGAAGAGTGTGATTATTCCCTCAATAATTTGAAAGCAAAATCATCAGCAGTTTCTTGTAAATCTTCAGTTTCTCCCAATTCGCCTCTAGCACGAAGTATTTCTCTTGTCATCAAATAATACACTTGTGCAAGGGACTTACGACCTTTATTGTTAACTGGCATAACTAAATCAACGTGATTTGTAGCATTATCTGTATCACATAGAGCTACGATAGGAATACCTCTAGAAGCAGCTTCTGTTAATGCTTGTTTATCAGCTCTTGGATCTGTGAGGACAACTACATCTGGTTCAATATAACCTTCATATGAAGGATTGGTTAGAGTTCCGGGTATAAATCGTCCTGGAATGGCTTTAAACCCCGCTAATCTAGCCATTTTTGTACTTGGAACTGAAGCATACTGCCTGGTAGCGAATACAGCTACTTTTGATGGTTCAAAACGACTTAGGAATTTGGCTGCAATACGTATTCTTTCATCTGTTGTATTAACATCCAATACATATATGCCATCATTTCTTACTCTGTATTTGAAGGGCTCCATAAATTTAGTGCAAACACTAGTACCAATATGAATACCAGAAACCAGATAGGTATCTCTAGGAATTAGTAGTATTTCTTCAGTGGTTTTTTCTTCTGATTCTTCTGACATTTTGCATCCTCAGTTTTGTGTTTAATATCGATTTCCACAAAGTGTAAGTAATAAGAGCTCTAATGTTTTGATTAAAAACTTTCTGTTCTTTTAGTAGGAAAAAAAATCCAACTTTTAGGTGAAAGGTAGAAAATCTTCAATTAAATCTATATGAGAAACTAACATTCTACGACAGCACCATCTTTTGACATTTAACTTATCAAGAGTTTTTTCAGGATTTTCTCCCTCTTTGATTTTTATCTTAAATTCATCCCATTTATCAGCAATCAAAGTTCCACAAGTAAAACATCTTACTGGAATAATCATTTCAGTCAATCTCTCCTACAGTATCACACATTTAACTATTATGTTAGATGATAAATTAGAACCCCCAGTCTCTAGCTATTTTGAAGCCTTTATAGATTTGGAGCAATCCTTTTGGGTGTCTTAGAAGTCCAGGTTCTTTTATTAAATTGGAAAAAACTTTGATTTTTTCCCTTCCTGAGATCCTATTGATATATTGGTCATTCAAGATTTTTCCTAGTTTGGAGAGGAATTTATTGGAACGGCTGTAAAAAAAGTTATGGCATTTAAGATTGATTTCATCCATAAATTTGAACTTCAAAATTTCTGATTGATAATTTGATAAAGAATAGAATTGGTTTTCCTCTTTACTGGTTAAAAATTTAGCACCTATTTTTCCTGCAATTTCCCCACTCGTCATTCCCATTCTAATTCCGCCATAGAAAATGGGGTTAACCATTCCAGCAGTATCTCCTACAACCAACACATTATCACGGTAGAGCTTAGGTATTGGACCTTTCATTGGAATTGGACCACCCATCTTCTTCAAAATCTTACCTGTAATATTATTTTGTTTCAAGAAATTATCTAATCTCTTTTTTCTCTCTTTTGCCGTAGTAACAATCCCAATATTTGTTTCGTTTTTTCTTGGAAATATCCAGACATATCCATAAGGATATTTTTCTGAATCGAAATGAAATTCTAACTCTTTCCCCCATTCACCTTCTATTTTATACTCAAAACCATAAATCAGAGGAGAGGGAGGTACAAAATTCAACCTTTGAGCAAGTTTAGCTCTTGCTCCTTCTGCTAGTATAACTAAATCACTTTGAATTCTCTTTGTTTCATCTCCTTTTATGTTTAGTATTACTCCCTCTGGATTCTGTTGAATGGAATGAACTTTAGTCGCTGTAATTATTTCTGCTCCAAGATTTATTGCTTTCTTCGCTAAGTATTGATCAAATTTATCTCTTCGAATCATGTATGCTTGAGTATCTCCATAGGTAGCTCTATTCTCTGGAAAAACCAACTTGCATTTTTTATGGAGATTTATCCATAACTTACTTTCTTCAATAGGTATTGAAAAATCATCAAAAGCTTGGATACTTAGACCTTCCCCACACTGAATGGGTTGACCGATAGAAGAGTGCTCTTCAAAAACAGTAGGGGTCATACCTGCTCTAGACAAAGAAATGGCTGCTTGTAAACCAGCAGGACCACCACCCACAATAGCTGTTCTAATATTCTCCATAAAAGCATAAGGTAGTGGTACTTCAAAAGTTTAGTGAGTGAAGTCAGGGGTGTTGTAGAGAAAATCTTTTAGATGAACCATCTTTATCAACTACGGTTCTAGAAACCGTGTTAAAGTTGATGTGAAAGATATGGATCCCATGAGAGAGATTTTAGCAGATTGGACACAAGATGTTCCTGAAAGCGAAATCAGACGATTGTTAAAAAACAAAACAAAATATTATCTTGCTGGAGGTTTACCTGGTAATCTACCAACAAAAGTATTTCCACAGATTTTACGAGAACTAGCAGAATATTATGATGCTGACGAACAAAGAGTAATAAATGAATTTCAATATGGTCAGACAGCTGGTTGGCCTGGACTTAGAAAAGTTCTTGCCGAAAGATTAGTGAAAAAAGATAAACTGAATTGTATAAGTGGAGCAGAAGATTGGGAGAAGGTTCTAATCTCTACTGGCTCTCAACAAGCTATTTATTTAGCTTTAGATATTCTAATCAATCCAGGAGATATTGTAATAACTCCATCACCAGCGTATCTAGGATTTGTCACAACTGTTGTTAAAGTTGGAGGCCACGTGGTTACAGCTCCGACAGATAATGAAGGATTAATTCCCGAATATGTTGAAGATACAATCATAAAGGCTGAAAAGAAATTTGGAAGAAAAGTAAAAATTCTCTATGTGGTTGAAGATAGTGACAATCCAAAAGGGACAACTCTCCCGGTAAAAAGAAGAGAACAGTTGTTTGACATTGCAGAGAGACATGATGTTATAGTTATTTGTGATGCAGCTTACAAAGAGATGCAATTTGAAGACAGAAAACCTTCTATGAAAACTCTTGATAAAGATAATGAGCGTGTAATATACACTTCAACTTCTTCAAAAGAAGCAGCTCCACTTAGAATCGGGTATACTATTTTGCCAGATTATTTATTTGCAGAAGCTGAGAAATCAAAGGGATATTTAGATCTCTGTACTCCAACTCTTACACAAAGAGTTGCTGAAATCTATTATGATAAACATATAGACACCGAATTACCAAAAATTATCCAAAAGTACAAGGAACAGAAAGATGCAGCATATAACGGACTCTTAGATACTTTTCCAGAAGGTGATTTCACTAATCCCTCAGGAGGATTCTTTATCTGGTATCAACCTAAAGGAGAAAAGGCCTATACATTTGATGTAAGAAAGTTTAACCAAGAAGTTTTAATGCCCAACGAAGTTCTGGTGGTTCCAGGAGCAGCGTTTTATCCACCTAGTGGACATTCATATGACCCTGAAGCTAGAGCGATTGAACCACTTAAAGTGATCGTTGGTGGAATGAGAATAGGGTACTCATTTGTGTCAAAAGATATGATTGATGTAGGTATTCGTAAACTCGGCAATTTACTCAAAGAGAATTTATAATCAAAACTATCTTTTTTCTTCAATTTTTTGTAGATAAATAACTGCCTTTTTCCATATGCTTTTAAAACCATGAAATACCCCCAAAATTAACTCCGTTGCAATTTAAGGACAAAATAGCCTGTAAACGGTGAAAACTGCAGTTTTAGGACTTAAAAAAAACATTTTTAACGAATTCTTCAATTAGAACGTGTGTAATACCGTAATTTTTCGACATAACCGAAAAGGTTTTTAATAAGAGTACGGAAGTTATTAACGTACTTGCCCCCCGTGGCAAGTCAAAACCGACAGAAGTGCAAGTAAAATGATGATCGTACAATCTAAAGTCAGAGAATACGTCAAGGAACTTGGAGATTATAAAGTCGGCGGTGACCTTCTAAAAGCTTTAGACGAAAAAGTTGCTATACTTGTTAAATCAGCAGCTGGCAGAGCCAAAGCAAATGGAAGAAAAACTGTTTCCGCAAGAGACCTTTAAATAGCCAGAGACCTCTAAGTTTGAAAATA
>JAGLXK010000119.1 GCA_023132955.1 Candidatus Heimdallarchaeota archaeon | reverse complement strand
GTAATTATTTCAGGCATACAAGTAAAGGGGTATAGGTGAACCAATCCGTCCCATTTCTTCTTCTTGTAGAGAATAATATCTCCTATATTTTCTTGAGCTTCTCCTCCACATCTTTGTCCAATATATGGTTTGGCTACTCTTCGAGCTTTTTGATAAGGTAAGGTCTTAAATGGATTGATTTTTCGTCCAAAATCAATAAGCATTCCAAAAGATACACAGTTTATAGTAATTACTCCTAATTCATTCAGTTTTCTATGAATGTCTAGATTTAAAGTAGGTTCTAGAGCTACATATATCTCTCCACACACACCAATCTTTAGGGCATCTTTCTTTTTTTTCTTATCGATCTCTATAGTTTTATCGAATAACTCAGGAAGTTTTTTACCATATCTCCTTAAATTTCCTAAACCTTGTATTTCTACAATCTTTCTATGAGCTTCTTTTGCGAGCTTATCCGCTTGATTCTTTTCTATTTCTAAGGTCCTATATTTGAAATGTAGCTTGTCGACCAACTCAATAAATCTAGTTTTGATCCAGGTGGTTCTAATTGCTTTAATTGTTTCCCAAACAGTACAATTGTTGCTTGCAGCTTGTAATGTTTTAACAAGGCCAAGTGGTTTATCATAAATTGGAATTGGAACAAATTTGAAATCATAACCTAAATCTTCTAAAATGAGTTTCTGAACAGGCCAATAAAGACCAAAACGACAATACATATTCCCTCCTCCTATTCCGAGTTCATCAGCGCCTAAATCTAACATCTCTATAAAAGTTCCAAGAGTTAACTTGAAGGGTGTACAAACGAATTCTGGTGAATATCGTGACCCAAGTTCAGAAGTTTTCCTACTTGGTTTTTTTGGAACCAGAATGTCTGTTCTTCCAAGTTCTCTAAGAAGTATTTCGAAAACATATGTTAAAGATCCAAAGTGTGGATAAGTAAAAGGCAATTTAATTCCTCCTTTCAATCATATCAAGAAATGCTTCTATTCGTGTACTAAATCCCACTTCAGATGATAGTTCATCTATAACTAATTGTAATAATGGAGTCTCAGGTTGTCTTCTTGAGTATCTCGAAGCTAGTTCTAAAACAATTGAATCAGGACCACAACTGAACACAGCTAGTTGTAATATTCCATCTATTGTATTGTTTTCTAGAAAATACATTATTGTTCCAAGAATCTCTCTTTCATAATCAAAATACATATTAAAATCAAGTTTTTCCATTTGATCTTCAATTGTACTTCTAGGCATCTGTTGAGAAGTAATAATATCTACACCCTTTTGTGATAAACTTTCTCTGATATCTAGATTAGACAATTTATCATTTAGTATATAAGGATGACTTACTAAAGCAATTTTCAATGGCTTGTTTCTATTTTCCAAATTTGGTTTTTCGTTGAGAAAAATTTGAGACTTTATCCATTTTTCTAACTGTTGCTCAGAGATATACAATTGTTCTTCATATTTTCTTTGAGCCTCAAAAGCTCTAATTCCAGCTCTAAGAATTTTTAGAGGATTGTATGTAAATTTGAATCCAATTTCGAAGATAATTCTAAGAAGTCTTCTCTTTCCGTGTTTTGCTTTAGCTTGTGAATAATAGGGCATTATAATTTCAGGAAAATCAGGAAAAAGAGAATCTAAGACCTGTGCAAGACCAATGAATTTAGGACAACCAACATTAACTTCATGATCGCTGCCAAATCTTGGTATGAAGAAGTAATCTACTTTATCTTTAAGATAGATGGCATGTCCAAAATATAATTTTGTGGAATAACAATCTTCATCAGGAGCATATCTGACTGCTAAATCTTTGATTGTTTTAGTTGTTTCAGGAGAAATAATGACCTCTGCTCCAAGTTCCTCAAAAAACGTTCTCCACATCGCTTCAAATTTATAATAAAGCAACGCTCTTGGAATTCCAACTCTCTTCTTCATTTTCTTCCCCTATACCCTTAGACATTTATTTTAATTTTATAGAGAATATAGTTTCGAATGATAATTTATGCAACTATTATTAAACTTCTTTGAAAAATATAAACCTTTTTGCTAAATATCAAAAAATAGTACGGATGCTCAGAATTGACGAAAATGAAATGTGATTTTGATGAGGTTATTGACAGAATTAGATTTGCAAAGCATTAAAAGAAGAAGCAAAAAAAAAAGAAGGCTTAGGTTTAATCCTTTCTTTTTCTATATTTTTGAATAAAAACAATGGCGGATATGGTTGAGATTATTGGAAGTAGATAGAGACTAGTTTTAGTAGTTGTGCATGTTTTTTCGTTAAGTAGCTTAAGTGCTTTAGTCCATATTAATTCGATAATAGCTACACTTTCGGGATTAGACCTACCTTGATTGCAGAAGAAAATTACACCTATGGTACCTTTTAATTGAACACTTCCAAAGTATCCGTACCATGGACCACCATAATGTCCTTGCCTTCCATCTGCTTCAACAAACCATCCAAGTGCATACCTCCCAATTAGTGGAGTATGCATCAATTCAATAGAAGTTTCATTAAGAATAGAATTTCCAGCATAATTTCCTTGATTCATATGAGCAATCATAAATTTAGACATATCGTCTACTGTGCTCCAATATCCTCCACCACCTGGATTGAAAGAAGTATTAGTGTATTCGAGCTGAACATTTTCTCCTTGAACATTATCCCATTCATAAGGTGTTGTTAATTTTTCGGGTGGATACTCATTGATGTCCATTTCTGTGTTTAGCATTCCTAAAGGTGTAAGAATCGTTTCCGTGACAATTTGATGATAAGACTTGTTTGCCGCAAGTTCATATATGAATACACCTATGTCAGTTGCTGGATCTGAATATCCAGTAGATGTACCAGGTTCCCAAGTGTTAAAGTTCTCAGTAGAATATAGAGAACCATTTACATTAAAAGACTCATAGATAATTCCAGGCCAAGAGTAAGAATTGTTCAATAGAACATCCCAGTAAATATTTGATCCTTTTATACCAGATTGATGTGCTAATAAATGCTTGATTGTAATAGTTGTGTTGGGGTATAGAGGATGTTTTATTTCAAAAGGTAAGTAATCATTGATATCATCGTTGATATTAATCAAACCTTGTTCTTGAAGAGCAAGAGCAGCTGTTGCAGCAACTGTTTTTGAAATAGAATTAAGCAAGTAAACTCTGTCAGTTCCTAGTTGCTCTCCATAACTTTTAGAGTAAAAAACTTCAGAACCATTAATTACACTAAACGCACAGGAAGGTATATGACCCAATTCCATCTTTCCTTCAACTGCGGTATCAACAGCATCAGTAAAAAGATCAGCAGGTTCCCAAATGCAATTAGCTGATGATTGAGTATTACCAAACAACACTAATATGCCTATTGCTACAAATGATAAAATTGTTTTTGGTTTTACTTTTTTTGTTTCAAATCTCATTAAATCACCTTTTAAAGCATTTTGCTTTAATAAAAAGACATCATCATAAAAATATATAAAATATCGCTCAATAAATAAATAGAAAAGTTTCACAACTTTTCAATAGAGTATTTTCTATGTTAGTTTGATACTCTCTTCTGATTTTAAGAACTTCTTATTCTATTTCCACATTATAGTATTCTTCAACAATTTCCTTTAAATTATTTTTAGTTACTCTAAAGTCGTCTACTATACTTCCATCTTCAAGTTTTATTACTCTGAATCCTATTCTCACCAAAGATAGGTCATGAGTACTCATAAGAATAGTTGTTTTCTGAAGCTGATTAATTTCCATTAACAAAGAAACTATGTTTCGAGCTATCCTGCTATCAACATTAGCTGTTGGTTCATCAGCAAATAATAATGGATTTCTTCTTGATAATGCTACTGCTAGAGCTGCTCTTTGAGTTTCTCCCCCCGAAAGCTCAACAGGGTAGTGATTGACTTTATGTTTAATTTCACAATCTTCCATGATATACAAATCTGTTTCATCTAGTTTGTTCTTTTTCTTGCTAAATATTTTTGGAATAATAATATTATCAGCAACAGTGTACTGACTATATAAATTATTCATCTGAGATATCATTGAAATATTGTTAAACCTAAAATCTGAAAGATTAGATCTCTTCATCTTTGAAACATCTGCACCAGTAATGATAATAGATCCAGAGTCAGGCGTTTCAACACCTGAGATAACATTCAACAAAGTAGTCTTTCCCGCACCGCTTTTACCAGCAATAACAACAAAATCACCTCTTCTAATACTGAAAGAAATTTTGTTCAAGACGTGTTGGACTTTACTATCAAATGAGAATGATTTAGATAATTTCTTAACTTCTATGATGTTAGGAAGAGTCTTCTTTGGAGGGAGGAACTCTTTATCGAAAAGAAAGCTTACTTGATCGAAAGTAATTTTTCTACCTCTCTCTTCTGCTGGTTCCGAAATTATTTCATCATCTTCATCATCATAGAAACTGTCAGATCTTTTGAGAACTTTATGAACTTCATCTTTTGAAATAGCTTGCGGGTTGTAAATAATTGCAAATCTCTTCGATGGATGCATGCTGAATTCAGCTAAGGAGCTAATTCCTGTATCAGTGATAATTGACATTGGAATTCTAAGAAAATGAAATTTATCAAGTGTTGATTGAAGAGTTGAATCAATTGGTTTCAGAAGAAAGTCCAGCTCTGCTCGTTCTATATCTTGATTAATACCTACAAGTCTACCATCACGAAGTATATAGCTTTTGCGAAAAGCATTTCGAAAACGAAGATCATGAGTAACAACGAGAATTGTTGTCCCTAGATCTTTGTTTAATTCTTTGAAAGTTTCAATCACATCATTTGTATTATCTGTATCAAGTTGTCCTGTTGGTTCATCAGCTAGAATTATCTCTGGTTTCTGAGCTAATAGAGCACCTATACTTGTTCTAATTGCTTCTCCTCCTGAGATTTTTGTAACTTTTTTGTCACCCAATTCCAAGATATTCAAATTCTTCATTATTTCTTTTGCTTCTTGTTTAGCTTTTTCTAACTCTCTTTTTCTCATCCTCATTGGTAAAAGAATGTGTTGTTTGACTGTCAGGTGAGGGATTAAATTACTATTCAAATACTGATTAAGTATGCCTATTTTCCCAAATCTAAAGTCTTGCATTTCCCTATCACTTAAATCATTTAGATTTGTTCCATGTAGTAAAACCGTTCCGCTTGTAGGAACTTCTAAGCCTGAGAGTATTTTGATGAGTGTTGATTTTCCAGCTCCCGAGGGCCCAACGATTGAAGCAATTTCACCTTTTCTTACCTCTAAATCTATTCCTCTGAGTGCAATTACACTCGCTTCTGTAATTGGATCAGAGTAGATTTTCGCGAGATCATTACATATTATCATTTTATCACTCCATTTGTGTTGGTGCATATCTTCTGAATTCTCTTCTTAGATTCCAATTTAAGCTCAAATACAATGTAAATGGTATTAGCAAAAAGAAGATAATGATAGCCGTTCCTGGATAAATAATTGTATATATTGAATATGGTTCTGCTGCGTATGATAATAATGAGAGTAGTCTATTCAACACTGAGAAACCTATAATGGTTCCTATACCTAATCCCGGAATTAGGGCTGCTAAAACACATTCAGCTAAAGTTAGATTGACAATCGTGTTTGCTTTTAGACCAATTTTCTTCATCAGTTCATGTTTGATTACTCTTTTCTCTATTACTTTTGTAGCTGTTGTATAGCTTGAAAAAACAAAAATCATACACGCTACTCCCAAAGAAAGAAGGATTTCGATGATGAAGATGTTATAGAGAGGAGTTGCTAGAGTTTCTTTTACATCTATGTAAGAAATCACTCGATTCTGACTCATTGTAAATAACAGTTCCTTCATTTCATCTACATCTTTTATATCCTCCAAACGAACCAGTAATGCATCAGTTATTAGCACCAATCCCATAATAAATGGTTCAATTATATCAAAACAATCACTAGATAACACAATAAGTGTATTATTTTTAGCACTATCTCTCTCATTATGAAAAACTGGAAATAATTCAAAAGAACTAATTATTGAAACACTGTATGAAACCACTATCCATTCAATAATTGTTGTGAATAAGAGTTCTTCTCCAGGATAGATTTTGAATTTTTCAACAATTGTTTTAGAAATGATAATCGAATTATTATCCAAATTTGGTAAATCAGCCCAATTAAATCCTATAACATCCTGAGTTGGTTGATAAGCCGTACTCAAAAAATCCGACGTATTGATAACTAATAATTGTACATTAGAGAGAGCTCCAAAAATAATTGAATAGAGTCTTAAATGTGTGGAATTTTTCACTTTTTCTAAGCTATTAATCTGTTCTTGACTTACATTTTCTGCTTCATACCAATTCGAAATCATTAGATCTGAACCGTTTTGAAATTGTGCTTGTTGAGTTAGTATATCTTCCTTTGTGGATGGTATCACAATAGATGGGATGATAATAATTATAACAAGCAAGAAGATCACCGTAATATTTTCAAAATATCTGATGTCCTTACTTATTTCTGCAAAAATGTAACTGAATTTGTTTTTTCTGCTTTTCCAGAAGACATAACCAAGCAACCTCCATGCAATTGAAAGAACCTTTATAAAAATAGGAAGTCCTCCCACTATCAAAAATAATGCTCCTAGCATTGTTAGAATGAGATATGAGATATAATTTGAAACAGTTTGTGTATAAAACGCTATATAAGTTCTATTGTAGAATATTTGAAAAAGCACTATTCCTAGAATAAGAATTGATAAATCTCTCCAAGGTAGTTTTTTGAAAAGATTTGATCCTTTTTTGGGATCCTTTTCATGCTTTCGTTTTGCTGATGCAATTGATATGATCTTAGGTATTGAAATAGTGACCAATACTGCAAAAACTATTAACATTTTTACAATTATATTCCTTAATATTAATTCCGTTTCTTGATTTGTGAATCTAAAGAAGCCATCTATTCTAATAAGAGGAATTGCGGTTATAACCGCAATTCCAAAGCTTATTAATGTTGCAACTAGTGCTTCGACAATTCTTACAGAAAGATATAGTTTAGCAATTTTTCCTCTTCTAAATCCTTTTTTCCTTAGAATGTCAACTTCTTGTTCGTAACTTGTTGAGAATAAATCTGAAGATTCAATTATCATGAAAATTGAGAGTAATAGTGCAGGAAATGCAAAAATCAAAATTCTAGCCATGTTTTGCAAATAATAGTTGTTGAAAGATCCAAACAACCACAGCATCTCATTTGAGATAGTAATAGAAGAATAACTATCGAATGTAAAAGTAAACGTCTTGTCTACAATAGTTTTTTGCTCATTTAGTAGAACGATTCTGTCCTTCATTTTAAAATCTACAAAGTTAAATTCAAACTGAAAATATCCCCGAATCAGCAAATCAAATTTCTGACTAGAAGCAAATATTTGAAAAAGATTGTCATTTGTAGTAAGCATACCTGACATTCTTACTTTTCTGAAAAGATCATAAGGTTGTTCCTGATACTCAGTAATTAGTTTAAGTTCAGAAGATGTAGGTGGATCATAAAATCCTACAGCAGAAACTCCTACAGTGAAATTTTCTGGATCTTCTACATTCAGAAAAAACGATGATATTGTTAAATTGAGACTATCATTGAGATTTAAACTGAACCGATTTCTAATAGAGGTTGAAACAACAATTTCATATGGATGTATAGGCGCTCTCCCTTCAGTTAGAAACATAGTAATAACATCAGATGTGTCATTTGGGAATGATGCAATTAAATACTGATTAGTTATTAACCCAGCACCAATCTGTACAAAATATGAAGATTTAATAGATTCTGTATATTTACCCACCTCAAAATCTGAATAAATTTCTACCATTTCTTCTTCTGCAAGTTCATGATAATATGGCGTAAATCCTGAAGGTGTATCTTCTAGATGTTCTATTGTGGAAGTAAACTCAGCAGTTACCATTCTGTTATCTGATAAATCTTGGGATTGATAAAAAGCATTAATCACTGCAGGTTGCTGTGATTCAGAGATTATAAGAATAGAATTTAACAGAAAACCTGTAATCAACAAGCTAAATATCGTAAGAAAAGTTCTCTTTCTGTTTGTAAACCCTATAATTTTGAAAGTCTCAAAAGTATTCTCAAAGTATCTCAAAAGATTTTTCTTTATTAGAACTCTTAATGGATACTCTCCTACTTCCTCTGTATTTAGTAAGAACTTCTTAACTTTAGGGATTCTTCTTATCAAGTAGTAGATAATGGCTGATGTGATACCCACTAAAGCTACGATTATAAGAATGAAAAGTGCAGAATTTTGTGTGTACCAATCTTGAAAAGTGTTAAAGAGTTCAACATTGTCGAAGATTGGGTCTACTTTAACACCTAATGAAGATATACTCATTAAAACCATTAGATTCTCTTGCCGATAATCAAATCCTTTTGGTCTTTCCAATAAACTTGAAGGAATTATAGAAACATATTGAACAACAATATGCTCATTATTTATATCGAATCCATATTTATTCTCCAAAACCTGAAATTGTGTGGGAATTGAAGAAAATTCCCATTTCATAGTAATATCGTTATAATTTCCTTCATAGAGATAAACGAAACCGCTAATAGGAAGTCTTGTAACTAGACAAAGTTTGACTGTGTTTTCGTTCTTTCTAAGAAGAAAATTATCGAAGAGATAGTTTGTTTTCAGCTCTTGAGTGCTATAATTAATAGCTGATCCATTAAAAGTGCCATAAAACATAGTGTTGGAATGAAAGAATAATATACTGAAAATATCTTTGTTTTCTACAAATGCTTCAATTTTGTCTACTTGAAGATAAATACCCTCAAATGAGAAATTTGTAACAAAAGTTAGACCTTGGTTTTGTAATAATCCAATTCCAAGATTTCTGAAAATGCCAAAATGATTGGGTGCAGCCCACTCTTGATAAAGGTACCATATACTGTCATCCTTGTCAAGAATTATATCAATAATCTCTCTTTGTAAAGGATCTGCAACAAAGAATTCTTCCTTAGTAAAATTAGTAAGACCAGAATAGTGAGTTACATTCAAGTGCATTAATTCAAAACCATATCTGTGAGTATTAAAGAAATGAAATGTACCATTAGCAAAAAATGACTGTGTATAATCTATAGTTAATAGTTCCATGTCATCAAAAGAAGAGATTATTGTTGTAGATTCTGATTCATATGACCATCTAAAAAGCTTGTAATGTTTTAAACTTGAGATAGTATATTCACTATAAAAAAGATACAAACTTCCATTAAACAAGAAGCTTTCAATAAACTCAATTTCTATAAAATTAATTGCAAATGTAGATTGGAGTGTAACATTATCCTTTACATAGTGATGAATAATTTTATTCTTGTCAGTACGAAGATGAATAAATGAGTGTAGAATGTTTTCATCATCGATTATTGGATAGCTTCTAATTATGCCACCATCATCAGTTACTTCAGTATAGATCAGAGGAAACTCTGAATTCTGAGCTCTTACAGGGAGTACAGAGACAACACAGAGAAATATAAAAAATATTAATAATATTCTCTTTTTGGGTTTCAATCTAATCACTTTGTCTTTTTATTAAAGAAAGAGATTATTACAAGGTTTCTTAGGTACTATTAAAATTTTATATTTAGGCTCTAGTTTTATTCTCTTCCAACTGAATTATACTAAATAATGAACTCAAAGATATTTATATAAATTGTGGGTATGAAATATTGGCTTTTTTTGTCTTCATTGAAAATCTAGTTGAAGCTTTTTTAATACTTCATAAAACTTAGCTTCTTCAAAGACTATTTCTTCACTAAAATTAGATTCTTAGTTTCTATTCTTTCTAGGAGAATTAGGTATCTATCGTTTCTATAAAGGATACATCCTAACTGGTCTTCTCTGGTTAGTTACTGGTGGTCTTTTTGGTATCTGATGGCTAGTTGATTGGGTGTAGGTTCTTCTTGGTAAGAAACTCGAATATCCTCAATAAATGAGCGTTTTTACAACTCTTTTTTTTTCTAAATTAATCTAATTACTGTTAATTCTTAGAGTTAAACCACCCAAACATCTTATGTAATTTGAATATCATGGGTTTCTGTGTCAGTTAAATCCACTTCTGTTAGTTCTTTATCAGAAACACTTTGGAGATAGGAAACTGATAATAGAATTTATCTGCTAACATTTATTGGAAACTGAATTTTCCAAAACTATTCTTTAAATTTAATCTGATCAGGACTTATTATTTCATCAGTAAAATAGGGAACAGTTGTTATTTTTTCTTCCTCTGAAAAATCTTTTAGCAGAATCTTATAATACTCCTTCCAATTGTGCCAACATCCAGTTTTACAAACAAAGGTTACATGAACTATTTGAAAGAATTTATTACTATCCAGATGAAAGGTTTCCTTCTTCTCAAGTACACTTGCTCCTTCAGTAAAACACTTAGGACAGATGTGTTGATCAGAAATTCCAGTCATTATTTAGTATATATATTTCTAAAATAAAAGACTAGTTACAAAGGCAAACTAATTTTGCCATATGATTATTCTAATTCTGTCTGAAACAAAAAAACTTTGTAATAGTTTCAAGATAAATTTATATGTGGAAAGAATTTTTCTTATTTGAAGAGAAAATAAAAAAAAATGAAGAAATATCATTTATTCCTTCTTCTAATAACAACTAAAGTGGCTAAGAGATTTAACGAAACAACTGTAGAATACAAGAACAAAGGAGTTTCTGTTGGAATTATGCACTCCATAAATGTCCAAATGTCAGAATTATAGTCATAAGTCCATGTTTCATCAGATATATCATAAACACTAGTTGATGAACCACCGAATATGATGATTTTATCACTTTCAGAGTCATAAGCCATAGATTGTTTATATTTGAATGGTGAGGTTCCTAAAGCATCTTTTTGTGTCCAAGTATTAGAATTATAATCAAATGACCAAGTTTCATCACCATAAGAATCATCTGCATAATGATAACCACCAAACATGATGATTCGATCACTTTCAGAGTCATAAGCCATGTTATGATGTGTTCTTCCATCAGGTCCAGATGAAGTAGTTAGGTTTTCCCAAGAATTGGAGTTGTAATCAAATGCCCAAGTTTCTTTAGAATAATACTCATCGGCAAAATACCCTCCAGATCCGTATAAGAATCCTCCAAAGATTATTACTCTATCACTTTCTGAATCATATGCTATGCCAAAACTATGCCTTCCAGGTGGAGAAATTGCAGGTGTTACGTTGGTCCAAGTATTTGCATTATAGTTGAACACCCAAGTATCATTGTAAGAAATACTTACTCCGAGTGGATTCGCATCTTCATCCAAACCTCCACAGAATAGAACAATAACATCAGATTCTGAATCATAAACCATATAAACTCCACCTCTCAAACCTGGATTTGTAGTAGGAGCAGCATTCACCCAAGTATTATCGTTTGAATCAAATACCCAAGTCTGATTTGAAGCAACATCTTTTTCTGGAGATCCTCCATAAATAATAGTTTTATTTGATTCTGAATCATAAGCCATCCCCATAGAGGTTTTTTGATAGGGATATTGGTTTGCAGTTATTTTCTCCCAAGTATTGGAATTGAAATCATAGGTTACTGTATCATCAGTAAAATGATCATATCCTGTTTTGGTTATACCACCGTATACTATCATTCTATCATTTTCTGAATCGTATACCATATTATGATATGCTTTTTGTACTACAGAACAAGACCCAATCACTGGTGCAAAATTAACAGAAAATAGTAGTAGAGCGAATATAGCAATTGTTACAAGAAGCATATTAGATTTATTGTTTTTCTTTATCATTTTTTTCACCCATTAAAGCAATAAGAACTTTAACAAAATGATATTCTCATCTAAATACATGAAATGTCGGTGAAATAAAAAGTAGAAAAGTTTCACAACAGTTTTGAAAAAAATTTACGAAATGGTGGAAACATCAAACTGGAGGAGTAAGCAAAGGATAAAGATCTTCTGCTAAAGCTGGACCAGCAATAGTGTAAGTGCCAATCCCTGAAAAGTCACTCCAAAAATTACCTTTTTCTGTTATACTATCATACCATAAATTACTAAATCCCGAGTCAAAGGCTTGAATTGTTCCTTGATTATTGTTAATAAAACTATTATGATGAATACTACTGAATTTTCCATTATAAATGACTATACCATAATTCAAGTTATCAGATATGAGATTTCTATAAATCGTACAATTTTCTGAGAAACCAAATTCAGCTTTTCCTGCGAATTGAATACCTATATTATTATTTGATATTTCGTTAAATGAGATATTGAAAAATCGGGGAGCACCTGTAGTTAAACCAAATTTACTGCCTGTTAAAGTATTGTTACTTATAGTTACATTAAGTGATCTACCTATCTCAATACCTGCAATACCATTGTTACTGCAATTATTTTTTATAATGTTAATTTGAAGATCTTGACCACCACTAATTCCTACATTCATGTTGAAATTACATTGATTTAGTGTCGCAGTATTGTTATATGAAAATTGAGTTACTAGTCCTCTTTGAGCATTATAACTAAAAGTGTTATTTATAAAAATTGAATTGTTGCTTGCATAAGCTATTGCCCCTCTCATTTTGTTATATGTACAGATATTATTGTCTAATGTTGTATAATCACAATAATAAAGAGAAATACCACTTTCTGCTGAAAAGTTAATGATATTTTCTAGAACCATTAAGTTTCTACAATAATAAAACGCTAGTCCTGTTGTATTCCATAATTCTTGGCTTGAAACTGTCAAATTAGTGCAATTTATAAAAATATACTGCTCATTTGATTCAGTAGATATTATGAGATTTTCATAGTCAACATAATAACCTAATGGTTTTTCATTTACAAAATTATTTTCTACTTTGAAAGATTTATAATATTCTAAAGAGTTTCCTTGATCTAATTCATCTGTATATCTATTCCATACTTCAAATACTAATCCAGCTCCGATAAAATCATTAGATTTAATTGAACAGTTTTCTGAATTCCATAGAAACAGTCCTGTTATTGCATTTTCTACGATTAGATTCCGTTCAAATATACTATTTGGAGAAGTTTCTACAGAAATACCATGACCATCATTATGTGCTATCTGATTGTTAGCAATTAAAGAATCTGGACAATTTAAAATTGCAATTCCATTACCAAAATTTGACTCCAAAGAATTAAGACCTGAAACTGACTCACACGTATTATTTACTACAAGAGCTCCACTAGAATGATAAAGAGAGATACCATTTTCACCATGAATGTTTTCACAAGTGTTGTTGATTATTCTTATATCATCTGAATTTGACACATAAATACCAACTTTGCCACTCTTAATTGACGAATTAGATATTGTAACTGTTCCTTCTGCAGTATTCCGTATATAGATTCCTGCATAAGGTGCTTCGATAATACATCCTTCAATAATGAAGTGTTTAGTAGTATCAGCAATGTAGATTCCTCTAGCGATAGAGGTTGTAATTTTATAGTTGGAAATAAGATAGGGTTCATCTGCAGTTCCTTTTCCTTCAAAATTATAATCTCTAAAATCACTATCGTTCCAAATCACAATGTTATCAATTTCTGTTAAACCTCTAGGGGAAATAACAGTAAAGTAAACTACAATAAATGTAGATGTTGCTAAAACAACAGAAGATATAATTGCAATTATCAACTTGATCTTTCTATTCAAATGTTCTACCTACCTTAATACTGATTTTATATATTATGAAAAATTGTGTTCTTCTTCTATGAAACTGTTCTACAACATTCATTCTATCACCTTTTTACCTCTATCAGTTATGAAAACTCTGTATTCTCTCCCCCATCTTTCCTTGGATATCAGTTCATTGTTTTCCAGCGGTGTCAGATTTCTGGATATCTTAGACTTCGTAAAACCTGTCTTCTCTATTAATTCTTTTTGTGTAATTTTTCCTTCAGATTCAATAATTAGATTCAGAATCAATTTCTGATCTTGTGTGAGAAATAAATTACCAACCTCTTTCATCACTTTTTCTTTTTTCCTCTTCATAAACCAATAAACACCAGCAGCACCTAGTATAGTCCCTCCTAAAGGTCCAACAATATACGCCCAAAGAGGATTATTAGAATCAAGCGGTTCATCAAACCAAACAGAAATTACAAAATCTGTTGATGGTTCTATATTGCTAAATGCCCAGTACAGAAAGATTCTTGTTCCTGAGGAATCATAAGTTGCATTTATAGGGTGAAAAGGATTGTGAATGATATCATCTTCATGTAACCAGCTGTTCTTAGGTAATCCTATAGTGACATTGTATTCTTGAGTATAATAGACAATTTTTGGGGAAAATTGAAAATAGCAATAATACGGTGATTTTTTTCCAATCTTGTCAAGAGTTACATCTAGATAATAATCTACTCTAATTATGAAACTTTGATTGGTATCTATTTGTTGATCAAAATAAATTGTAATTGAACGAGTAAACTCATTTTGAATTGAATTTACAGGAGCATATTCTTCATCAACAACTTCTATATTTCTGAAATTTATGTCTAAACTAGGCCAGAATTCTAATTCTGATATAGACTCATTTTGTAGATTTTTAATTTCCAACTCTTCTACAACATGTATTTCATCTAAACTTCTAAAATCAATTCTAACATCTTGATAAGTAACAATTATAGCGTTTTGGTTTGAAGATAAAACATTTGCATTTGTATCTAAATGTGCTGCTATAGTCACTGAATTAGTTATAGATAGCACTAAAACAGTAGCAATTGTAACTAGTTTAAGAGAAATACTTGTTATTTTGTTCAATAGGACTGTTATATTTGTTATATCTAAAAAGAATTTCCCCTCTAATTAAAAGAATAAAAAAGAAAAATTAAGAGAAAAGATTTACTTTCTTCTTCTTATTTTCAGAATTGAAATAGCAGCTATCGATACAATCAGACCAAGTATGTAGAAGTTAGTTGTTGTTGGAGGTGTTGGAATTTCCATCAATGTCCATGTCTCTGTGTTATAGTCATATACCCAAGTTTCTGCAAGATAATCATGAGCTGACGCTGCAACAAAACCTCCAAATAAAATGATTAAATCGCTTTCAGAATCATAGGCCATTTCGTGATCACTTCTCTCAAGTCCTTCAGTAGTAGATAGATGTGTCCACATTTTTTCATTGTAATCGTACATCCACGTCTCATCTTGCATTCCTGCAGTATTTAGATGAGTGTGCCCTCCAAATAAGATGACGGCATCACTTTCAGAGTCATAAGCCATCGCATGACCAACTCTAGGATTTGGATTAGCAAGCTCATCAGTGACATTTTCCCACGTATTAGAATTGAAATCGTACGCCCAAGTCCCTGTTTGATAAACCTGACCAGTTGGATCTAGAAATGCTGATTTATCTGGACTATGATGTCCACCAAACATGATAACTCTATCACTTTCAGAATCATAAGCCATCTCTGCTGCAATTCTTCCTAATGGAGAAACAGCTGGTGTCATATTTGTCCATGTATCTGTGTTTAAATCATACGCCCACGTATCATTATAAACAATACGACCACCATATGGATTATAATCTGGTTCTAGTCCTCCTCCAAACATGATAACTACATCAGATTCAGAGTCATAAGCCATTGTGTGTCCAGCTCTTAATCTAGGAACATTATTGGGTGCAGCTGGTGTCCATGTGTTAGGAATATAATCATATATCCATGTTTCATTTGAAGAATAATCTTCTTTATTATGACCTCCAAATTGAACCATTTTCTCTGATTCTGAATCATAAACCAATTGTGACGACACTCCACCATATGGATGCTCACTTGGATTCATTTTTGTCCATTCATTATTATTGTAATCATAAGTCCAGGTTTCGAAACCCCAGTACGCGTAAGCAGACTGTGGTGAACCGCCATATACCACAATTACATCGTTTATTGAATCGTATGCCATTGCATGCCAAAATTTTCCTTGGGGATAAGCAGCGTTAACTTGTATTGAAGTGCTAATTGTAAAGAATAGTAGAAAAGAAATCAATAGAAACGATGTTCGTATTTTCAATTTTCTGTTTTTTTCTTGGTTTTTCATTTATTTCACCTTTAAAGCTAATAGAGCTTCAACTAATTTATATTCAAATTAAAATATATGAAATATCGTAGAAAAGATAAATGCAAATGTTTCGCAACTATTTTTGAACACTTATTTTAATCTCGAATTATTCTTTTGATATTTCACTATTTCACCTTTTAGAGCTCTAAAGCTCCGTAAACCCTATATTACATCTAGCGATATATAAAATTATTGTAAAAAAGTTGATTCATGATTTATCGTTATTTGATTTAAGTTTGAAATTTATTTTTAGAAAAATTACTGTTTATAACCAAGGATTTTCAAAATACATGAAATATCTCTGAAATATATTTAGATAGATTTTGTAACTTTCTGTAACCTTTTCTCTTATTCAAGTAAACCCTTTCTATTTGGAATATTTATAAAGTAAGCATCCTTCCGTTATCTTGTTCATGAATATTGAAACTTTTGAACTTGAAAGAAGACAATCCCTCTGGGAAAATCTTGTAGAATTCAATCTTACTGAGAGTGGAATTCATCCCTTTACTCTCACAGAACTATTGGATTCTGATCAACTTAATGAATTAAATAATCTCCGTATTGGGTATGGTCAAACAAACGGATCAATAGGTTTGAGAGATGCAATAAGTAAGCTCTATCCAACTTCTACTAGAAAGAATATACTTGTTACAAATGGTTCTGCAGAAGCTAACTTCATCTCTATTTGGAGTATTTTAGAAAAGGGTGATGACTATGTCCTTATGCTCCCTAACTATATGCAAACTTGGGGATTAGCTAAGTTTTTTGGTGCAAATGTTAAACCATTCTACTTGAAAGAAGAACTCAACTGGCAACCTGATCTTGAGGAACTGAAAGACATAGTTACTAAGAATACTAAGATGATTTCTGTTTGTAATCCTAATAATCCTACAGGTTCAATCTTGAACGAAGAAGCTGTAAATTGTATAATAGATCTTGCTGAAGAAGCTGATGCCTTCATTCATAGTGATGAAGTTTACAGAGGAGCTGAGCTTGATGGAAAGGAAACCGATACGTTCTTTGGTAAATATGATAAAGTCCTAGCTGTTGCTGGACTTTCTAAAGCTTACAGTTTACCAGGTTTAAGGATGGGGTGGCTTGTAGCTCCTGAAGAGATTGCAGCTAAAGCTTGGGCTTATCATGATTATACTACAATCTCTCCTAGCGTTCTAAGTCAACAGATTGCTGAGTGGGCACTTCAACCCGAGAAAAGAGCAATGATTTTATCTAGGAATAGAAAATTGCTAAATGATAACCTTGAGTTTTTCTTGGAATGGCTTGAAACCAGAAAACACCTATTTAGTTTCATTCCTCAAAAAGCTGGAGCTATGTCTTTTATTCGATATAATATTGACATCAACTCTACTGAACTAACTGAGAGGTTACGAAAAGAAAAGAGTTTACTGATAGTTGCTGGAGATTGTTTTGGTATGGATAAATATCTTAGAATAGGTATAGGTTCAGAAAAAGATTATCTCCTTAAAGGTTTAGAAAGATTCGAAGAGATGTTAGGGAATCTCATAGATACCTAATTCTTCATCCTCAAATGCAACTTTTTCTATGTTTATCATATCATCTTTATATTCAAACTTAATATTAAGTTCTTTTCTAGGCAGCCATTCCATCTCCCAATGAATCATCTCATCTATAGTATTGAAACCAAGCTCCTCTAGTACAGTTTGTGTTTGGATAGAATACCCAAACTTGTCAATTAATGATTTTATTTTATCGTAGATTTTCTTAGCTCTTTCCCTTTCTTTTCTGGAGATTTCCTGCAAAGCTCTCCATGCACTTTGAGAAGATTTGTCATTTTCATTCAAATGATTTCACTCTCAGACAATTACTTGATGAAGATTGTCTGAGAGTTAATAAAGATAATGAATTAAAAAGATTTGTAGCACTATAAAAGGAAACGTTGTGAATTAGATATCAATGCTCATTGTACAATTCTAATCTTTTAAAATAATTTATCGTTTGTTCCTCTAACTTAAGAGGGATACTTACAGAAAACTCTACCTCTGCCATAAGCTCAAGTCTATTGATTAATTTAACCAGAAATTGTCCCAGTAATTTAAGAGGTTCTTCATCTAAACCTTCAGAAGTGTCTAAAGCTGTATGATTGATTCCTGCATCTGTAGAACCCTTGAACATATGCATAATTGAAGGAATACCCTTATGAGCAAATGCCATATTATCTCCACTATTAGGTGTACTGTTAATAGCTAAAGCTGGATATTCATTAATTTGACTTATTTCTTTCACAATTTTAAAGAGATCTTCATCTCCTGCAACAATGGAGGCAACAAAGCCTGGAAGTGATTCAACACCATCAATATTTAAGCACAGTATGACATCTGATAAATAATGGTTTTCTATGAACTTCCAAACACCATCTAAACCTTGTTCTTCGCCACCTATGGTTAGAAAGATATAGCTATAGTTGGTTTTAGTTCTAGTTATTATAGATGCTAATTCTAGAAGTACTCCAATGCCCGAAGCGTTATCTCTTGCTCCAGGGCAATATTCAACCGTATCATGATGCGCACATACTATTATTGTTTCTTTTCTAGCTCCTTCATGTTTAAGAATAACATTGTTTAGTTTTCCATCTTCTGTCATTCCTTTGATTTTTAGAATGTATTTTCCTGAAAAGTTGTGATCTTTATGTTTGCTAAAAAAATTCGCGGGTACTATCATTGTCGGAATTTGTGCAAATATAGATTTATCTTCAATGAATGGATCTGATCTTGTTGCTTCTGAATTATAATTGCTAAGTATAACAACTCCACCAGGCTTTAATCTATAGAGTTTTTTCAAATTTGTAAAAATCTCTGGTTCCAGAAAATCTCTAGAGAAAAAAATAAAAACGATCTTATCTTGAACCGCAACTAAAGGAATCTCATCTATTTGATTAATAGATCCTAAGTAGAAGCCATTACCTTCTATTCCCTCACCAGGAGTAGATTTTGTCATCCACATGGGTTTTCCATGAATTGGAGTCCCATCAGGTAACTTAGCTACTGAAGCTTCTTTACCTGAATAGAATTTGTGAGAATAAGTATTAATCGATGATTTATTTCTATTATATTCATCAAATTTACTTAAAATATATTTAGCAGCTTTTTCTTCTTGAGATGAACCTGTAACCCTCGGTCCTATTTCATCGCTTAAAAATTTCAAAATACTGAAAGCTTCTTTACCTTCAAATATATCTTTATCAAATTCCATCTAATCACTATCCTACAGTATAAAACTCTAATTTTTCCAAGTTTACAAAACCAAATGATACCAAAATACTTACAACAGATATGAAATATGGAAAACCCTGAATCTGTGGGATTTTCTTTCTTATCTTTTCAAAAACATTCATCAGAGTTTGTTGTTCATTCTTGAAACAGGCTTCCATAATTGTTTTGTACATACGATAACTGACGATATTCAGCTCTGGAAAAAGTTCATTCACGTGCTCTTCAAATATTGAGATGTGCTCCTCTGTTGAGTGAGGGATTGCTTTTGTAGAATGAAGGAGCAAGTTTAATTCTAGGAGTTCCTTTTCTTTAGGTCTAGATGTAATCATATAATCCAGATAAATGCCTAGATAGCTTAAGAGCTCCTCATCTAAAAATACAAGGGATTCTAATGTGTTTGCTAGACTAATCAACCATTCTTGTGTAAATTCTTCAGTCGTATCTTCAGATACTTTTGCTTTGATTTCAATGAACCCTAATGGAGATATAGAACTTACTATCTTTCCTTCTTTTTCTGTTTTAAGAATATATTTTCGTTGTCTTAATTTATCTTTAATCTCTAAACAAAAAATATTATATCCCCCGAAATCTTTTGTTGGTTCAATTGTTTCAGTAAGGAATTCAGTTTTCTTGGGAACAGGAATATTTAAACCAGACATCTCTATAATTCTAGGGATTTCAGTTTTCGGTTTACTCTCCACAGTCACCTGTGTTCTTACATCATAATTAGTATCAACAAAGAGCTTTATCGCCTGTAACTCATTATCTTTACAAATATGAACATCAGTATATTCAGTATAACCATGAGATTCAACCTTTTCACTCTGAAGAGCAGGAGCTATAAAGAGAATCCTTTGCTTCCCACAGTTGTTACATTGATATTCAATTTTTTGACGAATATTAGACTTTAGGCTCACAAATATCCCTTGTTCTTCAATAATATAAAGTAAGCTGAATCATTATATCTTTTGTTATACAATTTCTAAAGAACCGCTTCAAGAATTGTACTATAATGAACTGAAGCTCCAACTATAATCAGAACATGAAAAATATCATGAAATACAAATACTCCAGGGAATGGTTTCTGTTTGTTTAATGCATGAAAAATTGCTCCTACAGTATACGCTATACCTCCAAACAGAACAAGTAGAAAGATTCTAAGTGGAAAGGCTTTGAACATATAATCCAACCTAATTACAATCATCCACCCCATTACTAAATATATTCCAACATCTATCCAAATAGGAACTTTAATGTAAAGTATTTTGAGAATAGTTCCAACAACTACAAATCCCCATTGCAGTCCTATAATAATCCACCTAAAATTGCCGTCAGTGTATATATACGATATAGCAGTATACGACCCTGCAATCATAAAATAAATGGCTACATGATCAACCTTTCTCCAAACTGATTCCTCGAAATCTTCTCTTTTCACAGTGTGATAAAACGCACTAGCTCCAAACATAAAACATAAACAAAAAGAGTAGACAATTGTGGCAATTAACAAACCAATATTTTCTCTTGCCAGTACTATCAAGTAAATAGAACCTATAATAGCAAAAATTAGTGCAGTAGCATGTGAATATGCAGCAAACGTTTCTTTTGATTTTGGAGCTCGAAGATTCATTTTGATTGAGGTAAAAACACCTATGTATAATAAAACTCTTTTGTCATGGGTCAGTTAGTATTTTTTGAGTCTAAATTATCAAAACTGAATGCGAAGACAATCTAGATATTTCCTACTCTTCTTTATCATCATTTGTTAATGGACTTCCTAAATCTTTCAATCTCTGTTTGAAGTCAAAATCCTCGTAATCCATAACTTTATCCTGTCTCTGTTTAGCCATATGTGCTTCTATTCTGTCAAGACTGTCGAAGTCTGCTCTTTTTTTCTCTACTCTCTGTTTCTCTTCCTTCAATTCCTCAGCTCTTGTTTTAAAATCAAGTCTGTATTTGATGTACTCTCGAATATTCATATTAGTAGCTTTGACCTTAAATCTGAAAACTAGTGTAATTGCTAATAGAGAAATAGAGATACTTAATACCCAGAGGATTGCCTGGATTACCTGAAATGGGATATTATTTTCTGTGACTTGTTCGATGCCTTTTACTACAAAGTATGACAAGATAGTAGACAAAATTGGTATAATAACTAACATGAAAGCTATATCACTTAGAAGTGTAGATATAGCAAATCCTCTACCCGCTAGGAATAGAATAAGATAATTTACTATTAAGTAAGTTGCAAAGAGCGCTATTATAACCGAAGCGTAGATAATAAGTGTAAACTCACGTGAAACAAATGCATATGTAACGAAAGCTATTAGGAATATAGCGATGGTTACTTGTTGAAATATTTTCTCTTTCTTTGGAGATAAAATTCTTTTAGTAGAAAGAGCTGTAGTTTCCTTTTGAGACCCACTCTTTCTTTTTGAGAGTTCAGGTAGTTTTTCTCCACAATTTATGCAGTGGTCAAGATATCTGTCAGTCCTTTCTTGACAATAAGGACATGTAGTAAAAACAGTTTTTGTTTCCTTTTTATGTTTGTCCGGTTTAGAAGTTTGAGCAACTTTAACAGGTTTAGCTTTAGATTTCATCTTTTCTATTCTTGCTGTTCTAGCTTGAGTTTTCTCTTGTAATCGTTTAATTTGGGAAGTAGATTGAAAATGTGTTTTAGTTGTTTGCAAAACAGGTGTTTCAAATCTATCTCTTGTTAAAAATGCTTTCTTTGCCGAATATGGTTGAATATTAGAAGTTTCCACAAATTTTTTGATTCTTGTAATATCTATTATTAGCCTTACTCCTACAATTACCATTAGAAGAGATTCAATAGAGCCATCAAAAAATCTCAAAAAAATCTCAAAAGTAACATCATTTGCATAGCTAGATAATGCACCAAGAACAGAAATTATAATCGCAAAATATGCGAAAAGAATATAGAAAAAACTTCCGATTTTTAGACTAAATATGTTGTTAATTTTCACAAAAAGCTTGTTGATTTTTAGATAAGCAATTACTCTACCGAATATAAGAGCTAATCCTACAAAACCTGCAGTTAGTGGAAAACCAAATGTGAGCATATCAAATAAAACTGAACCTGCATAAAAGAAAATCCATGTAGCTGTTTGTTTTCCAGCTTTTGTTATATGATCAACG
>JAGLXK010000118.1 GCA_023132955.1 Candidatus Heimdallarchaeota archaeon | reverse complement strand
GCATAAAATATCAAAACCTGAGTTACGGTAATTCCTGACCAAAATGTAAAATAATATCCAACTAGCATTAGTGATGCAAACATTGTTGCTCCGATTGCAACCTGAAACATTTGTCTTGTTTGGCTCTCAAATTTGATATCCTGTCTTAGCTGTTGTCTATCGAGACTGCCTCTGAATTTCTCATAATTTTGATAAAGAACTGCAAACAATAGTCCACCTAGAAAGCCTATATTCAAGATTGAAATAAACTTTGTAGTTTCAATCAATGCCCCCGCATCTACTTCATATACTTCTAAGAATTTAGCAAATATATCTCCGTGGAAAGACATTGGTGCAAAGCTAATAATTAGTACAACATACATTAACCAAAATAGATTATTTGCAGAACTAATGAGATCTAGAACTACTGGTGGTTCAGCAACTGTCCACTCAGCTCCACTGAGAAATCTGGGCATTCGATCTTGAATATATTTTGCACGAATAATCCTTTCTAGAATTTCTGCACCAACAATTATTAATCCTATAATCGGTAGTGCTATCCAAATACCTAGACCATTTGGATTCGTTCCTAAAAGAAGTAAAAACAAATTTACTCCTGTCGCACTTGCAATACTTTCTCCTGCTGCAGGAACTGTTGCTTGTAAGATAGAAAAGAGTATAACAATGAAGAACGGGGTGAGTTTGAGGAATGTGTACCAGATTTTTTCAAGTCTAACACGAATTCCAACCCCCCTGGCTGTCTCTACTAATGTAGCACTTAACTCATAAGGATAGAGTTTTCGTGTACCTTTTACTACTGCTCTAGATGTACCTTTGAATACCCTTGTTCTCAGTCCAAATGATCTCATCAGAACATCCATCTTCTTCATGGATCTTTCAAGTGGAGTTGTAGTTTCTTCAGAACTCATTTCTTATCTTCTCCTTTCGTTTTTCTACCTTTCACCTTTTCTTGGATTTTCGTAAATGCTACAAAGATAGATGGTAGTGATATAATCCCAATAATTACGAGAAAAATGAATATCCATCTAACGAAAGTCTGTGGATCAGGAAAGCCTGGAAGATTGATTACGGGTAATGCTCTGCTTTTTTTAACTTCAATATATGGCTCATCTCCAGGGAATTGAGCAAAAAACTCCTGAGCAACAGGAATTCCAGTACTATTAGCAATAATCTTGATAGTAATATTGAATCTATCTTCATCTGGTGGGATAAATGTTCTATTAAATTCATAGGTTTGGTCTATTTGTGTAAGATTCTGGTTTACTATTTTTGAACCAGATGAGTGGGGAACTGGATCTTCTGGATAATTAAAAAAGAAAGAAACCAAAGTTAACGAGAGATTCTCACCTACTGCTAATCCTGTAGTTTTTATTGTGACTGTTATATTTTCATATTGACTTTGTTGCCAAGTAAGAGGGGCTTGAGAAACGACCGTAAAATTAGTATTTTCATCTATTTCAAATGAATATGTGGGGGAAGTATACACACCTTCTTGCCCAACTGAATGATAAACAGGAAATATATTCGCGATAAGAAGCGATATCAACATAAAATAGAAGATTTTTGATTTAGTTTTCATTTTTGATCTTTTCTCCATTTTTCTATTTTTTCGATTAATTTCATTACGGATTCTAAATAATCTCGAGCTTGTTGTTTATTATAGTAGATTTGCTCATTACTTATCCAGCTGTTTGAAAGGGCTCCCCCTACTGAGAGAATCTCTAAAGTCTCAGTAATAAGGTTAGTAGGAATATATTTTCTGACTGTTTTCTCATGGAGCTCTTCAGGCGCTGCTAGTAAGTTTACTGGTACAATCCTGCTAATATATCCTAATAATTCCCAATACTCACCCAGCATTGCTTTCCATGGTTCTGATGAAGCATCTATTTCCTTAGCTCTATTCATAGCCTGTAATTGTATTTCTTCAACTGAAACAAGCATTTCATATTTTTGCTCCTCTTCTTGAATTTTTCTTAACATTCTTCTTCGAACAATATAATATGTTAATAGAAAAGCTAGAATAGGTGCAATCAAACCTAATAAACTGATAAATATAAGATTTCTACTTAAAGAAGCCCTCTGCTCTTCAGATATTTTTGTTTCAACTCTGAAGTGTTCAAATCTAGCAGATTGATTTTCTATTGCTTCAATTACATCAATAAATGAATAAGTAATCTGCGTTGAAAACAAATCATGATAAGGATCAATATCTCTATCTTCATCAGTGAAAGTTACTTTTCTTCTACCTTCTGGAGTTTGACTTAGAGTTAGAATGCTTTCAGGTGATGCACTGTATAATATTGCCCCCTCTGGAACAATAACTGTAAATTTGATATCTGCCTTTGAATAAATTGGTGGTTGAGATTCTTCTTGCAATTCTGGATCAACGAATAATAACCAGAAATAATCAAGATATACTAGGATATTGCTATTGTTATAGTATGTATAAGGTCGTACTATTTCATACTCTATAAATCCTTGAAGATTTCTTATTACATATTTATCACTGAATTGTTGGTAAGATAGGGGGGCATGAAATTCATTATATGCTCTGAATTCTAAAACCAAACTTGTATCCGCCCAAATGCTGAAATTATCCACTGTAAAAGGTAATTCCATAATAACTGTCTCAAATGCAATTCCATCCGCTCCCAGTTCGATAGAGGATTCATACCTAATATCTCTTTCACCTGACATGATTGGGGTATATCCCTCGATTGTAACCATTTTATTATTTGCTACAACATCCATATCTGTTGTTATCTGCTGATTCGTATAAAGTGCTGGAGAGATTAGAAGTAAGATAAAGAAAGCGTTGAAGAGCGATGACACTCTTTTCCGGGGGTCTAATTCAGCTTCAATATCTTTTAACATCTTTTTGGGCATACTTCGTGCTTCATTAAGCTTGGATTTGAATTTCCTTTTAGCTCTTAAATAACCAAAAAGTGCAGCAAATATGCTAATTGCTATCGCAATAAATGCAATCAGTTTAAAGTAAATTTTTAATAGATTTAACAAGCTCTCAACTTGTTCAATCTCTTGTTGTTGAGATTGGTTTTCGAACATCTGTTCTGTAAACTGTAGATATATTGGATCAAAATTGTAAGTAATTTCATATGTCAACGGATCATGGAACGGATCCATTGCTCTTTCTTCATAATCCCATGTTATTCCAAATGAGTCGCCTTCTTTAACAATTACTGCATTATCTGTTGGAGCAAAACTCACTAGACCAGCATCCTCAGGTAATATTTGTTTATTGTGATATGTTACTGGAGAATATCTTTCGTCTCCATCTGGTGTTAGATAACTAAATTGAGCCCAAAAAGTGTCAAATATTACTACAAAATTGGTATCAAGGAAATAATCAGGATAATAGTTGCTCCTAATTCTATAATTTAAACCGGTTGTTCTTGGATACACTCTTATTCTGTCAGGTTCAAGTTCATAGTCTTGATCCTCATTCATATCACCTAAGCCGTCCCAAAAAGAGATTTCATACATATCGGAAGTATTCCCATAGATGGTTAGGTATCCACCAGGAGAGTTTAAGTCAACCCAATAGATATAGCCATCTGTTCTCATTGTATCGTTTTTGAAATAGTACTGATCTTTAGAAATTTCGACGGTGAAATCAGTTTCTTGTGCGACTACATTATTGGTTTTAGCATTGATAATGTAGATGCTTCCTCCAACTAACAAAACTATTTCTAAACAAATAACTAGTAGTAAGAAATACTTACGATTTAGCTTCATGTATCTCAATCTCTATTGTTGAATGCTTGGAGCGGGAGTATGTTTTAGAATCCTGTCAATGATTATCTCAGAAGTGGTCCCGTCGAATTCATACTCAGGTTTAATGAGAACTCTATGACGAAGAACATTTTTAGCCACTTTCTGAATATCAAGAGGATTAACATAATTTCTTCCATCCATAGCTGCTGATGCTTTGGCTGAGATGGTCATCCAAAGACTAGCTCGGGGACTAGCTCCCATGTAAACCTCTTCACTTTCTCTTGTTAAGGTAACAATTCTAACAATATACTTAGAAAGTTCTTCAGATATACTAACTTCTTTTCTCACAATCTTTTGTAAGATTATTACTTCCTCAGCAGTCATTACTGGAACAATATCCTCTAGTTTATCATAAGAATCATATTCTCCAGTGAACCGATTTATTATCTCCGTTTCCTCGTCTTCTTCTGGATAAGATACTAAAACCTTGAATGCAAACCTGTCGATCTGTGCTTCAGGTAAAGGATAAGTTCCTTCTGTTTCAATTGGATTTTGTGTTGCAAAAACTATGAACGGATCTGGCAGAGCTGTTGTTTGTTTTTCTATTGTTACTTGTTTTTCCTGCATGCTCTCTAACATCGCCGCCTGTGTTTTTGGTGGTGCTCTGTTAATCTCGTCTGCTAGTAACAAGTTTGTAAATACTGGTCCTTCCTTGAAGTAAAAATCTCCCGTTTCTGGTTTATAAGCCATTACTCCTGTGACATCAGAAGGCATCAGATCTGGTGTAAATTGTATTCTTTTGAAATCTGCTGATATTGCTTTTGCAAGTGCTCTAACCATTAAAGTTTTTGCTATTCCTGGTACACCTTCAAGTAAAACGTGACCGTCTGCTAAAACAGCTGTAATCATCGCGTTAATTACCTCTTTTTGCCCTACAATCACTTTACTCATATTAGTGTAAATTTCATTAATTTTTGTTGAAATTGTTTTCAAACTGGTTTTTGAAGTCTTTGTGCTCTTTCGAGATTTGGTTTTCTCCTGAGAACTCATATCTAACACTCCTTAAGATTATGTGACAAATTCCCTTATAAAAGTATTTTAATGATAGAAATTAAAACTAACGGAAAAACAAAAAAAATGTTTCTAGATTAAGTTGCTTCCTCGACTTTTTCTTTTTCAATATCAGTTTGTACAGTTTCCTCCCATTCTTCATCAAATGTCCATTGAGAAAGAGATATTGTAAAAGTTGCGTCAGTTGATCCTGGACATTCTATCCTAACTGTCAAGTGATCCTTGGAAACTTCCTCTATTTCTGGATGTAAACAATTTTCTTCAAGAATGTCCATTAAAGCAGCTACATATGTATTAGAGATAGTATTGATACTTTCCTCTTGTATTTTTAAACCCACTTCATCCAGTTTATAGCAAGTTTTTCTCCCTTCGTTAAATTTTGATACTAAATTAGCTTGTACCATCCTATCTGTGTGATGACGAACTGTGTCATGATGAATTCCTAATGATTTAGCTATTAGGGTTTGATGACTTCCTTCATTGTTCAAAATGTAAGCAAAGATTTTCCTTGCTGTAGAATGTTTGAGAACAACAAAGGCTTTTTCTACATCCTCAGAACGTAAAGTTCTTGAAAAATAAACTCTTTTTCCACCAAATTTGGTAGATTTAATCAGCATAGATTCTTCTAGTTTTCTTAAATGCCAATTAATAGTACCATGAGGAGCAGTTAAAGCACTAGATAATTCAAAAAAATATGCCCCTGGGGTCTCACACACAAGACGGTAAATCTCTCTACGTAATGGATGGAGAAGCAAAGTGAGACGTTTTTCCTTTACTCTCCGTCGAACCAAGACGGTTCGCTCCTCTAGGCAGTTAAGGCATCAACTTCGACACTCGAAACTCCTTCGATTCTCTCAAGTTCATCCTTAATTTGGTCAATGCTGACTTCTTTAAGTTCATCAGAGTCAATGTAACCCTCATAGACACACGCGGATTGAGTAAAACATAAACCGGTACTGTAAAGTGTTTTAATTCCAAGCCTGATGAAGATGGATCCCATTTTACGAAGGAAATCTGGAGAGAGTTTTCCGATGTTGATATTAATCTTGGCTACTTCATTAGTACTTGTTGGAATAATCCTAATAATTCTTGTATTAGGTGCTAAGATAAGTACCGCAAATGTTTTGCCATCTGGTTTAAGGGCTGATAAGAATTCTTCTGGTAGTTCAATTGGCTTTTCAGCCTCTAATTTCACCATCTTTGCGATCGTTACTGATTGCTTTTCGCTGCTCATTTTTTTATTCTCCATCTATAACTATTATTGATTACTTTATGTAACTACAATATTAAATACTTTATGCCTTTCTTAAATACTTTACGCTACTGCGTGTGACAATAAGCTATTTTGTTTTTATAATAAAGTGATTACCTAAAAGAAATTTATTTAAATTTTGATGAGCTCTTACC
>JAGLXK010000117.1 GCA_023132955.1 Candidatus Heimdallarchaeota archaeon | reverse complement strand
ACACCAGTGTTCTTCAAAACTCGTTTTAATTCTGCAGTCACTTGAAGAATGTTAAATATGTGTTCTTGAAAGGTTGGTTCAAGTCCTAGCTGCCCTTCAATACCATAATCCCTTAAAGACCAATATGGAGGAGAAGTGATAATTGTATCAACACATTCATCAGGAAAAGTTCTTAGAACTTCTAAAGCATCCCCTTGATAAATATGATTAGTTTTCAAGAAAAAACCTCCGCTAGTGGATTATCAAAACGATGAGTTTTGTAAGAGGAGTAAAACTCATTCCAGGAACAACTTTTGAAGAGCTCTTTTCTATTAACCCATCGAGCAAAAGAAACTAAAAAGGGATCAAGATTCTTATTATAAACCATAACAAAAGGATCAACCTTTAGTTCTCGCAGTTTTTCTACTCTGTACAAATCCTCTTCAGGAGTAGAATTATACCCAGTTAAAACATAGCACATTAATTTGTAAGGTTTAATCCATTGAGTAACTTCTTTGATTTTCTCTGTGAGATCTATTTCTGGAAAATCCCAAGCAATATGAATTTGATGTCTATGAGTTAAGCTGTTAAGAGCTTGACATTGTTCCTCATCTAATAATCTTACATCTACACCTTGAAAATCAACAGGTTGATTCCATTCTTGGAGCTGTTTAATTGCTTGTCTCCATTTAGGACTAGCAAAGAAGTTGTTATCCATAACCTTGATAAACGTTCCATTAGGGTTGAGATTATTAGGTTCAACAGCATGAATATACCCTTCTTTTTCTCTAACTATACAAAAAGGACAATCTCTAATACATCCTCTGGAAAACCAAATAATAGAAAAATCGCAATTAGGATAGATTGACCAATCATAGAAACAATCTTCCATCTCTGGAGGAAGAGTAATTTTAGGATCGAAACCTGTTCCTCCTACAATCATGTCTTTGGTAACATAATGTTTAGGAGTGAAGTCAAAAATACTAAAAGCATAAATCTTATCATAAGAATTGTGTAAAAGAGGAGAATATTCAGAAACTTGATCTCCTATTTGTTTATGATAGCTAGAAACTTGCATCATAGCAGAATTGACAATGTGAGGTTCTA
>JAGLXK010000116.1 GCA_023132955.1 Candidatus Heimdallarchaeota archaeon | reverse complement strand
GATGATCAAGATGATCGAGATGAAAGATTTGTGGAATTTCTAGTTAAAGAAAACAATAAGGAATCTACTGAAGAAACTGTAACTTCCAAAGAACAAAGTAATGTCATCATTCTAGACAAAGTTGATGAAAAGCAATCGATTGATTCAGAACAAGTGAATCAAGAATCAGATTCAGATCAAAAAGAGATGATCAAAAATATTCTTTTAGGTGAACTAAATTTTTCTATCGACAGTTTTCTTTCAGCTGCTAGAGGTTATTACAAGAAGGCTATAGAAACAGCTCTAGAAACTAAATATAAAGCAAATACAGAACGTTTCTTGAAAACTGTTCATCTCTATTGCGAAAGAGAAAATATTCCTTTTTATTATCCATCATATTCTTATCTTCTCAAAATTGTTGAATTTCTAGATATAGAACTGCCATCATCAACAGAAATTGAGAATTTCGTAGATAGATTATCTGAAGAATATACTTCAATCTCAATAGATGATGAGAACAAACAGAAATTAAGCACTTTTCTAGAGTCGAAATTCAAAGATTCACAAGATAATCCAAATGAATCAGTCAAGAATTTAGATGAAGCAGCGGATATCTCTTCAATTCCACAACCACCTGCAGCACGAAATACCAAAAAGGAATTACTAATAGATGGAGGAGATTAAATGATAGAGGATATATTCTTACTTGAGATCATCGAGTTTTACTTGAAATTCTGGTTAATTTCTCTCGCAATGAGATGGATGTTATCTTTTCTACCTGGGAGAATTTTCGATTTAATACGTTTCACAGGCAACTTAGCTAGATATCCAGTTAAACGCTTATTGTACCTTATCTATGGTGTTCAAATTCTTGAAACAGATTTTGAGAAATCATTATTCAAAACAGAGGAAGTTGATGATTTTGATTGCAGAATTACTTCAAATGTAATCGCACCACTTCTCATATTGACTTATGTTGGTTCATTCATTCTGTACTGGGCAGATGTATTATATGACACAAAATACACATGGATAAGTATTATACTGTTTGTTCTAGGTTTCGCAATTATATTAATGTCAGCTCCAGATTTTCGTGAAGCTGAAGAATTACTCAAAACTAATCTAAAATCGATCTTCAAATGGTTCGCAAAACTAGTCTTTCTCGCACTTCCAACGTATTTCATTTTACACTACTTTGTCGGGATTGATGCTCTATCACAAGGAGTGTTCTTCATTCTACTATTAATCCCAGTCTATCATCATAGAAGAAAAAATGTTGGAGAAAAATGGGTTAAATCGAAAAAAGCAAAAGTTTTAGAGGTTGACCCTTTTGGAGAATGAACATAAACTCAACGAAATTGTAGATGAACTTTTGAAAGATGTTGAATCTACATTAGGGGAATTAGAGAAAAACTTTAAGCTAAATCAAGTAAGTGAAATTCACACACAAGAACAAGTAGAGATAGAAGAGAAACACAAGTTTCCATATCCAAGTGTGAGATATCCAAACTCAGATCAGAATTTCAAAGATAACCAGCAATTAACCACTAATAGAAATATGACAACTGTTGTTGACACCTCTAAAACATATAAAGAGAAGATAGAGGAGAAAAACATCAAAGCTGATGATAAGATTGATATAAAAGATTATGAAAAAATCCCAATTGTTCAAGACATACCATCTGTTCCAAAGGAAAAGATTAGCTCTGTTAAACATAGCATCATACAATATTCTGAATCATT
>JAGLXK010000115.1 GCA_023132955.1 Candidatus Heimdallarchaeota archaeon | reverse complement strand
GTCAATAATCATCCTGACTTTTTCTTACCTTATATCAGAGCTTTAGGGAACAGACTTTCAAAAATAATAAAACAAGAAGAAGAAATTTCTTCTGCTCTATCAGCACTTCTGAGAAATTATAGATTGAAAGAGAAAGATGGTAAGATGCATCTTGTTGATTTCTTTAGACTCTTGAGAAATAAAATGATTGAAATGACAAAGATTTCTCTCAATCTTCACAAGTATTACGAAGGTAAATCAGTCCGAAGGATGAGAATCACACTTTTTGATAAAATGCGGGGGAGTATGATTCCCCAGTACTTGATGGCTGTTACGCTCAAAGAAATATTGCCTAGAGAAGAAGCTTCAGAGTTTTTCAAAAAATATGTCGATTCAGAATATGAAATTACAGAAACAAGACCTTCTCCTTTAACGATGGTTGAAGAAATACTAGCTCTCTATGAGAGAGGGAGTGAGAAAACACATAATTTCACTACTTTCAAAATTCAAGAAGGGAAGATGGGGATGAAAATTACTAGATGCATGAGCGAGAAAGCTTTGAGATCTTTTGACAAGGATTTTGATAGAGAATTTGCATACTTAGTTGAATGTTATCCTGATTTTCATAGAACCAAAAGGATGAATGAAAAATTTGTATTAACAAGGGAAAGGTCAATAATGATGGGGAATTCCTATTGCGATTTCTGTTGGAACGATACACGATTTGTGGAAAAGATAGAACATCCTGATAAAGAGTTTTGGGAGCAGATTTGATAAAAATTTTTTCGTTACATGCTGTACTTTATGAATATCCAAGTTAGAGGAAGCATGATACTATGTCTAAAACTCTTACTAAATATGATGTTATAATTATTGGATCAGGGGTTGGTGGTTTAACTGCTGGAGTAACTATTCAAACCTTGAATCCTGAAGTTAAAACATTAATTCTTGAACAACGTAATGTACCAGGTGGATATATTAGTGGATTTAAAAGAAAAGGTTATTACTTTGATTCTGGAGCAGAAGGTTTAGTATTTGCAGGAGAAAAGCAAAACTTTAGAAGAGCAATAGATGGACTTGGTGTCAAATTAGAATATCTACCTATTGATCCCTTAGAAGTTCTTCATTATGAAGATAAAACAATTTCATTGCATCCTCATCCTGATAAGTATCAGCAAGAGCTGATCAGCAAGTTTCCTGATAGTGAGGATGAAATAATAAAATTCTTTGAAGTCATAAGAGCTTTACAAAAAGAGTATGACTCTTCAATAAAGGCTGGTTTGGAGCCTTCTTTTAAAGAATTAGTCAAAATAGTTTTTACTCGCCCAACAATGCGTAAATTAGCACTGAAATCTTACAAAAAATTCTTAGATGAATCCTTTAGTGATCCAGATCTGATAAAAGTACTTGCGATCTATAGTCTGTGGTTTGGTATTCCTCCTGAAGACATTAAAGCAGTATCTGCAGCTATTTCCTTCTTTTCTCCAGTTTTCAATGGGAATTATTACCCGAAAGGCGGAATGTTTGCTTTTGCTAAAAGCCTAGCTGAAACATTTGTTGAACGTGGAGGAGAAATAATCTACAAAAAAAGAGTTACTCAGATTCTAACTAAACGAAGAAAAGCTATTGGAGTAAGGCTAAGTGATGGAACAGTAATTCATGGAAAATGGATTATTTCTAATGCTGATCTTAAGAGAACAGTCTTTGAATATGTTAGTCTGAAAAAATTCCCAAATGCTTATCTCGGAAAAGTACTTAAGAAAGACCAATCCGTATCTGGTTTTGCTGTATTCCTAGGGTTGGATAAAGAGCTTGAAGGTTATCCTTCACATATGGCTTATAACTTTGATGCTGAAAAACATATTAAAAATACTTTAAATGGGATCTTCGACCCCAAAGAAGTACTGATTCGAATACCTTCAAAAATAGATCCCGATTTACTAAATGAAGGTAAATCTTCTGTCATCTTATTGTCATTAGCTCCTTATAACTGGGAGAATAAGTGGAATAGTGCAGATCCTGAGAAATACAAGAAAACAAAAGAAATGTATGCAGATATGTTGATCAAATTAGCTGAAAATGTGATTCCAGACTTATCTGAACATATCACTTTAAAAATAGTTTCAACTCCATTGACATTTGAACGATTTTCACTAAATACTCAAGGTGCATGGTTGGGTCCAAAGATGGGAGGATTGAATGTCAAGTTTCAACCACCAATAAGGAAGCTGCTGCTTGCTGGAGCAAACATAGATGGAGGAGGTGTTCCACCTAGTTTCTTTTCAGGGATGAGAATTGCTAAATATGTTAGTAAAAGAATCAGACCATGGCAAAGAACTGCTAGAATTATATTACCTCTAATCTCCTACTTTACTAATAGATCTAAAATGAAAGTTCTACTAAATCCTTCAAGAATAAAATAAATAATTTAGAAAGATAACTAAGAAAGGTTAGTAGGTAAAGATATGACCGTTAAGGTAGCCGATTGCCTTTGTTTCAACCTTTCTAGTTCTTTCTCTGTAAATTTGTTCGTATTTGTTTTTATTTGTTTCAGGTTTAACTTTTTCTGCCATTTTTTTTGCACCTATGTTAACAGTAACTGGTCACTCAATTAGAGGGTGGTGGGAAAAAGTGCTCACTCAGTGACCAAGAAAAGCAATATTTTTTCTTCCTAACAGTTA
>JAGLXK010000114.1 GCA_023132955.1 Candidatus Heimdallarchaeota archaeon | reverse complement strand
AAGAAAGTCCTGGAACAACCATTTTACGTTCTGGTAGAAGTTATAAAGTTGTTCGAGGAATGGCAAGTTTGGGAGCTACTTTAGGAAGAGAAGCTAGAGAGAAAAAAGGCTCTTTTGATGAGCTAGACATGGGGAGCGTAGTTCCAGAAGGAGTAGAAGCTGTAGTGCCTTATCGTGGGTCAGCTGCAGATGTTCTTGAACAACTTGTTGGAGGACTCAGAAGCGGTATCTCCTATTGTGGTGCAACTAATCTCAAACAGATGCAAAGCAATGCAGAATTTATTAAAATAACCACTGCTGGACGTGCTGAGTCAGCTTCACATGATGTTGAGCGTATGTAAATTAATTTTCCACCCGAAAATGGACAACAGAAGTTAATAATGAGTAGTCCCCACTTATTTCACCAGATGTCTGAGTATAGAACTATAGCTATTCTTGTTTTCAGAATCTTTAGAGGTAAATATTATTTTTATCTCGTTAGAAGAAGTATAAACTTGCCTGCTTTTCCTAAAACATGGACACCTATTGGCTCTGTAATTTCATCAAAAGATTTTAAGGTTGCTGAGGAATTAGAAAAGAAGTATGGTGAAATTTCTGATAATATGGCAGACAAAGTAACAGCTTTAAGACTTCTTTTAGAAAGGGATTTGATTCATGATACAGAATTGCTAAGTTCTGTACCTTTGTTTTCAGATGTTCGACAAAAAATCTTGAAAATGGACCCTGCTTATTTAATGACTTTCTTCAGTTCAATGATTCCTTGGGGAAGACAAAAAGCATTTATTAATGAAGATATCTTAGATCGTTATTACTACCTTTATATTATTCCAACATCTTCAATTTTTGGTGGGGGAAAATTATCCCAGGATTCAGAATATATAAGTTCCAAAGATATAGTTTTGGAAGAGAAAAACTGGTGGTTCAAATCAAGTAAAATTGTAAAAAAATATAACCAGATTAAAGGTCTTTTTGATCCAATTGTTATGACTTTCATTTTTAAATTCCACAATGAAAAGAAAAAAATTGTAGATGTTGCTAGAGAGTTAGATAAAGAATCTTTAGATACAAGATTTTTCAAATTAGGCATTCTTCCGAAAATATTGAAATTTGAGACCCCAGCTCCTACTCGAGCTCCTTTTAATTTATGTAACATCTATGTTGTGGGGAACGAAAGACAGTATATTATTGATCCCGGTTCAGCCACTTCAAAAGCGATTGCTGTACTAGAAGGCTATATCGAAGAAAATTTAGATAAAATAGATGGCATTCTTATAACAAATCATTATGTTGATCACTGCAACCAAGCTCTCCAACTTAAGGAGAAATACGATATCCCGTTATATGCATCTGAAGAAACCGCAAAAGAATTAGAAGAAGAGGGATTTGTTTTTAATTCCTATCTAAAGGAAGGAATGAAAATTCATTTAGGAACTTATGAACCTCTTGGAATTAAGAAATGGGAACTTGAAGTTGTGGAACTTCCTGGATTTACTAAAGGCCTATTGGGTTATTATGATCCAAGAGGAGTTTTATTTTCTGGAAGTCTTTTACACAAAGGTACTATCAGTTTGATAAGTTCTTACGATAATGCTTATTCTGATTTCTTCAATAGTTTAAAGAAAATATCAAAATATAAGCTAAAATACGTTCTCTCTGGGCATAGAGATATTATTTCAGATGTGAAAGGAGCTATTAATTTTAATTTTAAGAATCTTAAGAAAAA
>JAGLXK010000113.1 GCA_023132955.1 Candidatus Heimdallarchaeota archaeon | reverse complement strand
GGGACAGTACACTAACATAGGTGGTCCATTATGTCTCCCTGTGGATATACTGAGTGATGAAGCAGTCAATTTCGAGATTGAGGAAGGAGATTTACTAGTTGTTCTCAATTGTGGAGCATATACAATTTCAATGAGTGAACAGTTTGGCTATCCAAGACCAGCTATTTATCAACTAACAAACAAGGGATTAACAGAATTGATTAAACCAGCTGATGATATGAATCAGATGATTAATGATTCATTTTATTTGAGTTAGGATCATTCAAAAAAATTGCTAAGGATGCTTAGAGAAATGGAACCAGTTGAAATCTGCTCAAAATATTGTAAAAGTAAGTGTTGTAAAAGCACACCTCCAGCTTTAACAAACAATGATTTCGACAGAATTAGCAAATTACAAGAGAACAAGAATTGGTTCAACAGTATTGGCCAGGGAGAAAATAAAACTATAGTAATCGCCAAAAGGGAAGACAGCAACAATTGTTATTTTCTTTCTGAAGAAGGTTTGTGTGACATTTACAGTAGCAGACCTTTAGATTGTAAACTGTTCCCCCTCTTTTTCAAAATAAACAAAATCAAAGAAAATGAATATAATCTACGTTGGCTTGTTTGGTATTGTCCTTTAACAGATGCAAAAAGTTTAGATGTTTTGAAAGAAGAAGCAAAAACAAAAATTGAAATCATACTCGCAGAGAATCCAGATCAGTTATTTGAATATCAAAACGCTATGTATTCGTCACAAGGGTACAAGAAAAAACATTTCTTATATGAAGAACGTTTAAAGATTAAAAGGAGTGGTGATTAATAATGAGCAGTATTTCTCTAATCATTCCAACATACAACAATGATTCAACCTTGAGAGCATGTCTTGAATCAATAAAGAAACAAAGTTTAGTTCCCAATGAAATTATAATTGCTGATGGTCATTCAACGGATGATTCTATTAATATTGCCAAGGAATACGATTGCGAGATAGTTTACGAGGATAGAGGAACTAGAGCTGCTGCTTGCAATGAGGCATTAAAAATAGCTCAAGGAGATATAATTGTTTTTACAGATTCAGATGTAGTAGCAGATAAAGAATGGCTGAAAAATATAATTGAAACTTTTAACAAAATGGACCATGAAGTTGCATGTGTAGCAGGCCCTCACTTAGAATATCCAGATGAGAGTCTTTTTGGGAAAGCAGTTAGTGCAATTTATGACACTGTTTTTGGAGGAGGATGGTCAGAGCAAGTTAAGAGCATATTTGACAAAAAAGAGAGATTTGTTCAAAGCGCTGCAGGATGCAATGCAGCTTATAGAAAGGAAGCTCTAGAAGAGGTTTTACCATTTAATGAATCCCTACTTACAGCTGAAGATACAGATATCAATTATAGATTAATTCAGAAAGGGAAAAAGCTCTTTTTTACACCAAGTGCAATAATTTATCACCAAAGACCTCAGAAATACAAAACATTTCGAAATAAGTCAAAAAAATATGCTATAGGAAAAATACAATTTTTTAGAACACATAAAGTGGGATTAGAGTTATGGCACTTATTACCCGTACTATATTTTCTTACTGGTTTATTTCTATCAATAGCACTCTTTGTTAATCTATGGATCGGCGTAGGAATAGCTGTGTATTTTGGTTTGTACATAATCGCGATTCAAATCGCCTCAATTGTTCAGACGATAAAATACAGGCATTGGCAATTCCTTTTCATGCTACCTCTAATGTTTATAGAAGGCCATATTTTCTGGAGTTTAGGGATTTTACAAGAGATTTTTGTATCAAAAAAGAAGCGTGATTAGAATGCCGTTGAAAATAGCAATGATCTTTGAGTTAGGTCCTGACGATAAAGGAAGTATCGGTGGGGGAGTTGAGCTTCACGCGATAAATTTAGCAAAAGAACTAGTTAAACGGGGGCATGAAGTCACTTATATTACTGGGGCTATACCCAACTCAAAAAAAGAAGCACTAATTAAAGGAGTGAATATTAAAAGAATCGATTTCGGTGGGACAATTAGACGCTCTTATAATCCTCAGCAGCTGAATTTCTCAAGACAGTTTTCTTTTCTTATGAAATCATTATTTTTCCGTTCAAGAAAAGGAAGAGAGCAGCCTTTCGATATTTGTCATGGGCACATATATTCAGCAGGTATTGCCGCAAGAATTATTGGAAAGAGAAACAAAGCTAAAATAATCAATACAATTCATGGGTCGTATTATAAATATTGGAATCAAATATTACCAAATAAATTTAAAGCTGGTTTTTACAGAAAGATGGAACGTTTTCTTGCTCCTTTTCTTGTAAAAAAATGTGAAGTTCAAATACATACTGATTATGATTTTGCAGAAACTGTAAAAGATTGGGTAAAACCTAAGTATAAAAAACGAATAATAACCATTCTCAACGGTGTAGATATTGATAAATTTTCACCTGGTGTAAAACCAAATTCCTCTATTTCTAAGGAAACAGGACCCATTATAATGACATCTAGAAGATTAGTTGCTAAGAATGGAGTAATATGTCTAGTTCAAAGTTTTAAAAAAGTTGTAGAAAAATACCCTAATGCTATTCTTTTCATAATTGGTGATGGTCCCGAAAGAGAAAAAATTCAAAATGAGATTAATAAACTAAAACTGCATAAAAATACCCGTTTGATAGGAATGATCCCTAATGATGAAATACCTCCATACCTATCAAAGGCAGATATTGTTGCCGTTCCAAGTATAGTGGAAGCTTCTAGCATCAGTGTCTTAGAAGCTATGGCTATGAAGAAACCCGTTGTTGCATCAGATATTCCAGGAATCAGAGAAATAACAAAATTTGGAGAAAACTGTGTCCTTGTTCCTCCAATGAACCCATCTGAATTGGCTAATGGAATTAATGGTCTTTTAGAATCTGAGAGCAGAAGAAAAGAGTTAGGAAAGCTGGGGTATGAAGAAGTTCTTGACAATTATACTTGGGAGAAGAAAGCTAAAGAGATTGAACAAGCATATTATAGTGCGATAGAAAACTGATATCACAAAGAAAAACAAGAGTTAAGTGACAAAATGAATACTGAAACCCACTTTTGTCTAAGAGTAGATGTTGATACATTTGAAGGTTTGAAAAAAGGTATTCCACAAATTTACAACATAGTCAAGAGATTAGGTATTCCTACAACCATTTACCTAAGTCTAGGTAAATATGCTACTGGGAGAAATATCTTCAGGAAAATAAGGCATAAGGAAAAGATTTCTTTTACAATATCTCCATGGAGAAGAAACAGTATACAAAGCCTATTTCGCGGAGTCCTTCTACCGCCTGCAAGAATAAGGGAATCGGCAAAATCACTTTTGAAAAATTATAATGATAAAGAATTATTTGAAATTCATCCTCATGGTTACAATCATGTCGAATGGTCTTCAAGTTTTAGTAGATTTTCTTTTGAAAAGACATCGAAATTTATAGAGAAGATTTTCATAGAATACAATCAAATATTCAATTCTGTACCCATAACAAATGCGGCTCCAAACTTCCAGACAAACAAGTACTATTTTCAAATCATGAAAGAAAAGGGAGTAGAATTCTTAGCTGACTATAAGTATTCAGAACCGTTCCAATTACAATTTGAAACTACAGAAAAGAAGTCACAACAGATTCTCCAACTCCCTGTTACTGAGCCAACTTTTGAAGAGTTGTTACAAAAAGGAAAAGGTATCGAAGAAATAAAGAAAATATATAGAAAAAATTTCAAAAAATACACAGATCAAAGCATTGACTATGTTTGTTTTTATCTGCATGCAATTTATGAACCTTTTAAACTGCGAAAACTGTTGGAAGATCTCTTTAATCTAGTAATTAAGCTCGATATGAAACCAGTTACTCATAAAAACTATAAGGATGTCGTTAAGAAAACTTTAGCTATTCGTTATGAAGAATTAATACAGAGGTAATATAATGAATAAGAAAAAAGTATGCTTTCTAACTCAAGAATACAAAAAAGGAGCGACTTGGATTTATTGTTTCCAATTAGCTAAGATTTTAAACGAAGAAGGAGATTGGGAAGCACATATTATCTCAGCAGCTAAGGATTGTGAATCAGCCAACGGAAAAATAGAAGTGCCTTTTTTATCCTTAATTGAAACCTCTTCCTCAAGATATTTCTATTCTAGAAACTACTGGAAGAAGTCAAAAGAAATTGTTAAGAAACTAAACCCAGATGTAGTTCAGGGAAATATGAATCTACTATCTTCATTAGGGATTAAGAATAAATATCCTATTGTTGAAACCGTTCATACCACTTTTAGTAGGGAAAAACGAGGAGCTGACAAATTACCTTTAAAACAACTAAGTTGGGTGGAACGAAGAGTTCGTCTTTTATTTCCATTACTAAAATTCGTGGAAAAAAGAGTTCTAAAAAGAGCCAGTCATTTAATAGCGGTTAGTGAGGCTATTAAAGAGGAATTAGTTGAATATTACTCCATTGAAGAAGAAAAAATAACTGTTATCCCAAATGGTGTAGATACAAGAATTCATTGTAAAACAGATGAAAAAATCTACAATAAGAAGGAAAAAGAATTTGTTTTAGGTTTCCTTGGAAGAATGACAGCAGGAAAGGGAGCTCATTTAATTCTGCCAATAATTAAAAAAATTAAGGAAGAAATTCCAGACGTTAAACTACTCATTGCAGGAGATGATCTGAACTCAAGAAAGAAGATATTAAGTCAGATTGATAAATTAGAATTAAATGAGAATATCATAGATTTTGGATATATTTACGATAACCATAAGAAGAATACATTCTTCAGTTCTGTTGATCTATTCTTACTCCCTTCTAGTCATGAAGGGATGAGTTTGGTTTTGTTAGAAGCTATGGCCTGTCAAACCCCAATATTAACAACCCCAGAAGCAGAAACTTTCAATCATGATGACACATTGATAATTTCCCCCAGATCTATAGCTGATTTTGCATTAAAAGCAATTGAGTTCCGTAATAATCCAAAAACTGCGGAAAAAATTAGGGAAAAATCTAGAGAAGTAGCAGAACAGCTATCATGGCAAAAAACTACAGAACAAACAAAAGAAGTTTTTGAAAGACTACGAATTTAGACTTGACTCATCGATTTCTTTACTAGAAGAAGCAATTATTTCCTCTTCTTCTGTTTTTATTTTACTTTTTTGGTTTAACTTCTTCTTCTTTCTACTCATTCGCTTTTCTTTCCTTCTTAATTTCCTTTTTTTCTTTAATTCTTTTCTTTCGCCAATAGGAAGAATAAATAACCAGAAAATAGGCAGCCACAGGATAAGCATGGCATATCCTAGATAGTTGTGAACTGGATAACCTACAGATCCACCATAAAAGTAGAATAATGTAATTATTATAATAATCCGTATAAGATTAACTATATAGGTTCCAAGAATTCCAATTAGAGTTATAAGTCCCACTCTAAAAAAAACCCAAAGCACCTTTGTTAATCGAAGGCTAAAATCTTTAATAAATACCTTTTTTCCTTCTTCTTGAATTGCTTGAGGTATACTTGCAAAATAAGTTTTAAGAGCTTTAATTATTGTTATGACTCCTCTTTCACAACCCCAAAACATTCTTCTTCTTGCTTCAAAAAGCATTATTAAGAAAATAACTGTAAAAATAGTAAGTGAATGTATACCACTGCACGCAGCATCAATAAGTATTGCTGCTTCTCCACTAGGAGCAGTTATAAAATCAATTTTAGTCATATGTTCTACTAAACCAAAAAATCTTGCCGTTATCCCCATAATTCCTTCCCCACTAGGAATAATCCCAAAATCAATTCTTGTCATATAACTCGTTGTTAACCATGTAACACTACGTATATTCACTCCAAAAACGATCAGTACAGATGAAACAATTGTTCCTGTTAACCTTGTTAACCATCTAGCTATCTCTAGTTTGAATAGATACTCACTGAGACCTGAAAAGATTAGTGCATAAAAAACAGTTGTTAATACAACCATATACAATCCTGGGGTTCGATATTTCTTGAAAAAAGCATCATCCCATGAGACATAAAAAACCATTAAAAGTGCGAAAACCAACCCCATAGGAACAAGCGCATCTGGTGATATTGAGAAAAATAGGAAGGGTGCTGTTTCATCATCACGATATTTTTCATAGAGAATATAGAGATAAACAACAAGTCCTAGAAGAACAAACGAAACAGAATACCTCAGATATCTATTCTTCAGGTAAGGTAAAGCAGGGGTTATTTTTTCATTAATTGTTGAAAAGAAATTTCGAGTCTTTACAAAACGATTCTTCTTGGGCTCATCAAAGGAGCTTGTTTCACTAGAATCATCTTGTTCCATGTCTGTCATCTTGCTCACCAATATTGGGTTTTCAGTATAGAGATTTGATTTTAAAGATAACACTTTAACATCTGATTATCTCCAAGACACATTTAATCTAATTGTATACTCCTAAAAACTCTCACTTTGTTAAACCTAACGTTTCTTCAAATGCCCCTTATAGCTGGAAATAGATGAGATTGAAGAACCTAATCATCTTCAAAAATTATATTATTATATTTGTTGTCAATATTTGGGAAACGAAAATCAGTTGATTGTTTTGATGCATAGTGTTCCCTATAAAAATCTCTAAGTGCAAGCCTTATTGCTTCAGATCTTGATGCATATCTACCCTGTAGGACCATTTCATCCAGAATTTCAACAAACTCACTTGGCAATCTTATTGAAATTAAATTCATTTGTTAACCCCTAAACAAATTTTAATTATCATGTTGATGTATGATTGTGCATTTATAGATTTGTAACACTCTTCATTCCTGATGATTCAGTGGTTTGTTATCAATAAAACATGTTATTTAAGGTTTGTGTCGGATGTAGAGGAAATTCAGAAAAGAAACAAAAAAGTTCTGCTTCTTCGATAATATGTAAGGTTCTTTAAATCTACTATATCATATTCGCTTTGTCACATTTCTCACATGTAAGTATAGTACCAGAATCTAAAGTACTATCTGTTTTGGTTATAACATGACCACAATAACAAACATATCCTTTCAATCTTGCAGGATTACCAAAAACTAAAGCATGTGCTGGTACATCTTTTGAAACAAGACTTCCTGCACCTATCATTGCATATTCTCCAACAGTGATTCCACAGACCACAGTAGCATTAGCGCCTATCGAAGCACCTTTTTTGACTAGGGTTGGTACTAACTCCCATTCAGGATTAGCAGCTCGAGGTAGGTAATCATTTGTAAAACAAACATGAGGACCAACAAATACATCGTCCTCAAGAGTTACACCATGGTATACTGAAACGAAATTTTGTATCTTCACATTATTTCCAATTATAACCTCAAAATCAACAAAAACAGATTTTCCAAAGATACAATTTTTTCCAATAGTTGCACCTTTTCTCACTTGTACTTGATGCCAGATTTTTGTTCCATCTCCAATTGTAACATCATCCTCGATAAAAGCTGTAGGATGAACGAAATAACTAATATTGTTATTCATAATGTGAAATTCTAATCTTAAGATAAAAAACTTTACCTTGTATTATTTAGTTATTTCTTCTACAAATGCAATTTACATCTCTCTCAACTTCAAAGGTTTCGAAGCTGTTGTATTGTAAATCAGCGTGTAGTATTTTGTTAGCAAGTAGTTTATCCTCATCTTTGAAAACCAGATATTTTATCGCTTCATTGGCTTCTATTAAACCAAAAAATCCTGCTGTTGTCCCCATAACTCCCTCTTCTCCAGTAGTAGGATAAGTACCAGGGGTGGGTATTTCTTTGAACACACATCTGTAACAAGCTGTTTCTTTAGGTAAAACGGTTATCATTTGTCCTTCAAACTGGAATACACCACCTATCACAAAAGGTACCTCCAACTTGATACACATATCGTTTACAAGAAATTTTGTTTCAAAATTATCACTCGCTTCTACTACAAAATCATAACCAGAGATTATTTTTTCAGCATTGTTTTCATTAAGATGAGTATTATGTAATATTACTTCTATATCTGAATTGAGTTGAGAAAGTTTAGTGAAAGCTGAATCTGTTTTAGTTTTACCCAGATCAGTTTCATAATGTAAAATTTGACGATTTAAATTAGACAATTCAACTTTATCTTGATCTAGTAATCCCAAATTTCCAACCCCAGCTGAAGCTAAGTAATATGCAACGCTAGAACCTAACCCTCCTAAACCTATTACCAAAACTTTACTTGATCGTAGTGCTTTTTGACCCTCAATACCGATGTTTGAAATTATAATTTGACGATTGTATTTCTCTAATTCATCTTTACTAAACATTTTGAAGTCAACCTACCAGTAAAACTTGAATTCAATAAATTTTTCTTATGATTAGTGAAAAACATGAACTCTACTAAATGCTTGCTACGTATTCCTTTTCTATTAGTCTGCGGAACTCTTCTATTCTCCCATGAAGTGTTTTAGCTTCTTTCTCTATAATATTAGGAAGTTTTTCATATCCTAATGCTTTTTCATAGCATTTTGAAAAATAGTTGAGCTGAAAAACAAGCTGTACAACTCGTGCATATTGAAAAACTTGATCAGGATTAGTCACTAATGCTACTTTCAAAGAAATCTCATTCTGCTCTTCAGGACTCAAATCTATATTTAACCCTTCACGATTACATTGATCAAATAATTTGTTGAGCATAATCCGACCTTTCTTCAAAACCTGAGCAAGGTCCTTGGCAACGTCGGAGAGACCCGGAACTTCTTTTCCTATTGTTTCCGCGCTCTCAGTTATACTTTCAAGATGCATGATTCCCACTTAAGTTTAGTAAAATAAGAATTGCGAAGCTTCTTATAAGTTTTTTCAGAAATAAGATAAATAAAAATAGAAGAAAAAGGGAATAAAGAATTAAGGTTCTAAAAGCATTCTTAGGCTGATTAAGTGACTATTAATTTCGTTCTTTAGTTTCTCAATAGTTTGCTGCCTTTCTCGGAAGAGCTTCATATATGACTCTCTGGTCATGTTCTTCTTGACCCTGTATTCTTGCTGAAGCATGCGAAGATTTCTTCTTTCTTCGTAAAGTTTTCTTTCAGCAATCTCGATCTTTTGGACATTTTCCTTATATCTTCCACCAAAAGATATCAGAGATTCCTTTGTCTTTTTCAGTTCTTCTTCCTCCATTCTTTGACGTTTCTCGAGTTTGGCAATCAAATCTTTACCTGCTTTAGCTTTCAACTTCTTTGCAGCTATTTTTGATCTAGTTTCACGTAATCTCTCACGAATAGATAGAATTTCTTCATATTGTTTAACAAATTCCTCTATTTCATCTATCGGAATGAATTCTTTATCCGATTCATCTACCACTAAATCTTTAGCTTTCTTTGTTGACCACCTAATGCCAAGATAAATTGCAAAGACTACACCTACAACAATTACTTGCAAGAAATAAGTAATCAATATGTTTAATCTCGAATAGCGGTAAATGATTATTACAGGAGCATTGTCATTTCCTGAAAAAGTAGTGAACTTAAAGCTCATAATACGCCTGAATCCAAGTGTAGAGAATTCGAATTTTTTATCGTAACTTACATACATATCTTGATAGGGATCAGGATTGTTGTATTGAATTTCTTGGTATACAGCTCCCTTAGGCAGAATAACGTCTACTTTGAGTTCATCAATGGTCCAATTCACGATAGAACATGGCTCAAACTCAAATTTATAGTTAATTGAGCCTGTTTCTTTTGTTAAGAAGGTATTCAAAGGCACTCTATAAACTATAGTAAAGGTTATTTGATCCCCATTGAATAATGGGGTTCTTGGAAATATCACCAAGGCATCATGACCCGGAAAAACGCTAGGACGTTGATTATATGCCCCTGGAGTAAAGATTTGATTCTCAACTTGATAAACTTGATTTAGTGAACCTACTTCATCATATAGATCTATGACGGTTGCATTTACTGGTATAATTATAGGGAAGGCGTTCAGAGCATATGGTTTTAGATCTATTTCATTATAATCATCTGGTTTCTTAGGACCAAGAAAAACTAATGTTTGAGATTCTGTTATCTTAACCAAACCAAATGGATCAATTTCAATTTTCCTATACACATTAGATGATTTAAACAGAATTGTGTTAGCAGGATTTTCTACATCACCGGAAGCACTAACTGATGATAAATAGACGTTCAACATCAAATCATCTTCATATGATTGAGTATAATTAAATGGTTCTCTAGTTATGTTAGACCACTTTAAAAGACCAGTTTGGGCATCAGTGATTAATATTATGCCTTCTGTAGAATTGTTAGGAGTTATTGTATGTTCCGCATCGTCTAAGAAAATATCTCCTCCTTGTTTTTCTATCCAGACCAATCCATCAACTATTGGAATATTATTGATCAAAGGATAAATTAATTCCTCATACTTGAGTACTTGTTCAGTATTAACTATTGTATATGTATAAGGATATGCAAATTCAATATAGACATTGATGAAATATTGAGCTCCTTGACCAATACTTGTTCGGTTTAGGTTAAATGGAACCGTGAAGGTTGTATAATTAATATGTTTCTGAAAAGTATAAGCTCTCGTAGCGGTGGAGTTTCCTATACCTTCATATGATGCATTCGAAACACGGAAACTTACAAATGTAATATTATCAACATGAATGTTAGGCAGAGTGTAATTGAAATATGTCATCACACTTTCGTTCCCAATGATATTCACTTCAATAGAATCTATTAAACCCAGAGTGCCAAAAGTCTGCATTTCTACTGTTCTATTAACAACAGCAGTTGCGTTAAACCCATAGGTATAATTAGATGAAAGGGAATAAGCTTCTTCACTAATTGGGGGGATGGGATTGCTTAAATTGTTTGGTTCAGTTACCATGATATCGTTAGAGTAACCTTGAACTAAACCAGACATTGTTATTAATGACATGGAAATTACAACTAGTATAGTCAAAGTAAACATCGTACTATTGGTTTTTTTCATAAATGAAACCTCGTGTTTCTAATCTTTGTGCCAATGAGGAGGAATGATTTTAAATATTTTGGCCTTTTATACATTTTCTCTTTTCAAATTTAAATTCCAGTACTTTTGAAAATAGGATAAAACTTTGATTAGAGAGTTTCAGAATAAAAATTTGAGGTAAAAACGCCAACTAACACATATAAAAACAAAACATTCGGAATATTTTTGTATTTTCAATATATTTGTATATTGTGTATTCCCTAAAAATATCTCCTGAAAAACTTGCACGTATGATTGATCATACAAACCTTAAAGCATTTGCTACAAAGAAGGACATTAGCAAATTGTGTGAAGAAGCACTAAAGTACAATTTTGCGGCTGTTTGTGTTAATTCTGAACATATATCCTTTTGTAGAGAAATTCTAAAAAAATCTGAAGTTAATATTGCAGCAGTTGTTGGTTTTCCATTGGGAGCTTCTACATCAAAAACAAAAGAAACTGAAACTTTGGAAGCGATTAGTTATGGAGCAAATGAAATCGATATGGTTATGGACATAGGTAGTTTTAGAGAAAGTAATTATTTTGCGGTAGGTAGTGATATCAGCAGAGTAGTTCAAGCTGCAGATGGGGTAATTGTAAAAGTGATATTAGAAACAGGGTTTCTAACTGATGAACAGATTGTTAAAGCCAGTCAGATTTCGAAGAGTTCAGGTGCTCATTACGTAAAAACATCAACAGGTTTTGGACCAATGGGAGCTTTTATCGATCACATTGCTCTTATGCGACAAGCTGTTGGCAAAGATCTAAGCGTAAAAGCAGCAGGGGGAATAAAAACTGCAAGGACCGCTGTACGACTGGTTAATGCGAGTGCAGACAGATTAGGTGCTAGTGCTGGAGTTGCCATAATAAATCAATTAAAGAAAATTATTGAGGAAGGAGGATGGTTCTACTCAAGCGAAGATAACCCAGAAGATATATACTCTTGGGGTGCAGCAGATCCTAAGAAACAACCAAAAGATGTATATGATTTTTACATTCAAAAGAAAGAAGAATTTAAGAGAAGATAGCTAAAGAGAGTAGAAATAATGAAGCGTTTTGATGATAGAAAACTTATACCTAAACTAACCCCAATGATGCAACAATGGCAGGATATTAAGAAACGATATTCTGAGTATATTATATTCTTCAGAGCGGGGGATTTCTATGAAACATTTAATGAAGATGCACAAATAACTTCTCGAGTTCTTAATATTACTCTCACAGCTCGCACACTAGGAGAAAAGAAATTCCCTTTAGCAGGTGTTCCATATCATGCGGTGGATGCATATATTGCCAAAATGGTAGAAAATGGGTACAAAGTTGCAATGGTTGAACAATTGGAGGATCCGCAAACAACTAAGAAAATTGTAAAAAGAGGAGTTGTGCAGCTAGTCTCCAGAGGAACAATCACTTTGCCAGAATCTCTAGCAAGGGGGCACAATAATTACTTAGCGGCAATTTATAAAGAAGGAAATTTGATAGGCCTTTCAGCTCTAGATTTATCCACGGGTGAGTTTATAGTTACAGATTTTGATGGTGAAAAAGCAAAGAATTTACTAGAAGTTGAATTAACACGTCTTAATCCGTCAGAAATCATAGTAACTCAAGAATTCTGGACAAAACTGAAAATCTATTTTGACCAGCAAAAGTGTACTATCACATATAGAGATGATTACTTTTTTGACATTGAACAAGGACTTCAGAATCTTCGCAGATTATTCGATGTCCTAAGCTTGGATGGATATGGAGTAAATGAAATCGTTCCTTCAATAGGAGCAGCAGGAGCTACACTCAAATACCTTAAAGAAACTCAAATGAGAGAGAACTTTCCAAATATCACCAAAATCAGTCAAATCAAGAGTCAAGATCATATGTTACTTGATTTCAGTACTATTAGAAATCTTGAACTAATAGAAAATTTACGTGACAGAACAGAATATGGAACACTGAGACAAGTTCTTGACAATAGTAAAACGCCAGGGGGAGCAAGATTACTCACAACATGGATACTGCGTCCTAGCCTCAATCTTTCAATAATTCAAGGGAGAATTGATGCAACTGAAGTATTCTTCTCTGATTCAGTATCCAGAGAAGAATTGAGAAACATACTTGGAAGAATGAATGATATTGAACGCCTAATAGGTAGAATCTGTCTTGGAAGAAGTAAACCACGAGATTTAACCGCTTTAAAAAGTTCATTAGAATTGATACCGGATATTAAATCAGTTCTTTCAAAATTCAAAGCATCTCTCATAAAAGATATCCAAAGGAATATTGATCCTTTACCAGAGGTGGTTAATATAATTGCTACAGGAATTGAAGATGAAGTTCCTGCGAGTATTAAAGATGGTAATGTTATTAGAGAAGGATATAATGAAGAGCTGGATGAGCTTAGAAAAATACAAAGAGGTGGAAAATCATTTCTTACTTCTTTAGAAGCAAGAGAGAAAGTTCGAACTGGAATAAAGACCTTAAAGATTCGTTATAATAAAGTATTTGGCTATTATATTGAAGTTCCAAAAGCCTCAGCAGTTAATGTTCCTCAAGAATATGAAAGAAAACAAACACTTGTGAATGCTGAGAGATATATTACTCCAGAACTAAAGGAATATGAAGAAAAGATTCTAAATGCTGAAGAAAAAATGCTGGTTTTAGAAGAAGAATTATTCGACCAATTATTAGAAAAAATAGCTCAATATGCTACCCCAATCCAAAAAAACGCTAATTATTGTTCCGTTATTGATGTTATAGGGACCTTTGCACAAAATGCAGCATATTATGATTACTCAAAACCAGAAATTACGAAAGAAAGCATTATCGAAATAAAGGACGGGAGACATCCAGTTGTTGAAAGGCTATTAGAACAAACATCCTTTATTCCAAATGATACATTACTAAAAAATGATTCAGAGAGAATATTAATTGTCACAGGTCCAAATATGGGAGGAAAAAGTACATTACTGAGACAAGTTGCTTTAATAGTTTTAATGGCTCAAATTGGTAGTTTTGTACCAGCAAGTTTTGCAAGAATCGGTCTTACTGATAGAATTTTTACAAGAATAGGAGCTCATGATGTGTTAGTGGAAAATCGTTCAACATTCATGGTAGAAATGTATGAATGTGCTAATATCCTCAATAATGCTACAGAAAATAGCTTAGTAATTCTAGATGAAGTTGGTAGAGGAACATCAACATATGATGGAGTTGCTATAGCTTGGTCAATAACAGAATACCTTCATGACCATATTGGAAAGACTGGACCACGAACACTTTTTGCAACACACTATCATGAGTTAATAGAACTGGAAGAAAAAAAGCCTAGAATAAAAAATTATCATGTTTCCATTAAGAATATTAATGGGGATATTCACTTCCTCTACAAAGTGAAAGAAGGAGGAATAAGTGAGAGTTTTGGAATTCACGTTGCTTCACTGGCAGGATTACCAAAAGACGTTATCACAAATGCGGATAATCGCTTATCATTATTGCATGAACAAGAGTTAGAAAAAAGTATCACTAAGAAGACTGAAACTGTTAAAACTAAATCTTCAAAATCACAAGTTTCTGCTACATATTCAGCATATGAAGAAATTATTGAGAATGTTTCTAGATTGAATTTAGAAGATAAAACACCAGTAGAAGCTTTCACTATCCTAAATGATTTAATTAAGAAAAGTAAAAAAACTTTGAAAGAGAAATAACAACAAACATTGCATTAATTACCTCAATACAAAAAATTTCTGTGATTCTATGAGTAAAAAAATAGTCAAACTAGATAAGCTAACTATAAGCAAGATAGCTGCTGGAGAGGTTATTGAACGTCCAGCGTCCGTTGTTAAAGAACTTGTAGAAAATTCAATTGATGCACAGAGTAGCAAAATCACAATAAACATTCAAGAGGGGGGAAAAAAAACTGTTGAAGTTATAGATGATGGAATAGGGATGGAATCTACTGATGCAAGATTGTCAATTAATCGGCACACTACCAGCAAAATAAATAATGCAGATGACCTATTTTCAATTCATAGTTTAGGATTTCGAGGAGAGGCTTTAGCAAGTATTGTTAGTGTTGCTCAGGTAGAGATAATCACTAAAACAGAAGAGTCAGATTTAGGAATTCACTTAGTAATTGAGGGGGGAGAAATTGTTTCAGACAAACAAGCCTCTGCGCCGAAAGGAACGCGCATTAGCGTAAAAAATCTCTTCTTCAATGTTCCTGTTAGAAGAAAGTTTCTTAAAACAACCTCTACTGAAATCAATCACATCACAGAATATGTAACTAAACTAGCACTTGTAGATCCTAGCATTTCTTTCACACTTACTCATAATGGGAAGGATATTCTTACAGCTCCCAAAGGTGATTTGATTGCACAAATTACCGCTATCTTTGGTGAAAATATAGCTAGAGCTTGTTTACCCATCAATAAGAAAGAAAATGACTACACTGTTACAGGTTTTATTACTAAACCAGAATTTTCCCGAAAATCCAAAGACTATCTATACATCTTTGTTAATGGAAGATCTGTAACCAATAAAGTCATATCTGACGCAGTTTTGCGAGGATATGGTACTGCAGTTCCCCATAATAGATATCCCATAATTTTCCTCTACTTCGACTTACCTCTGGATGAAGTTGATGTCAATGTACATCCATCAAAGAAAGAAATCAGATTTAGCAATGAAGCTAAAGTATATGCACTAATTGAATCTGCTATCAGAGAATCATTAGAAAAAAGTGGGTTAAAATTATTCGAAACAGTTATTGAAACAAGGCACAAACCAACAACTCTAACTTCGATTGAAATCAAAAGTCATGAATCTTCAAAGAGAAAATTACCTGTCTCTGTAAGTCCGAGAGAAAGGCCAGATTATACGATTGTAAAAAGTAAGGAACAGAGAATTGATAAATTTCTTCCTATAACAGATAAAAACATAGAATTACAGGAAAAAAGCTTTGAACGAAAGAAGAGTATTAGAGTTCTTGGGATTATCAAGGACACATACATTGTTGCTGAAACCCAAGAAGGATTATTCTTATGTGATCAACATGCTGCTCATGAAAAAATAAACTATGAGAAATACATTAGACAAATAAAAAAGAAAAGTGTCTCAATTCAGCAGTTACTTGCGCCTGTTTCAGTTACACTAAAACCCTCTGAATTTGAAATAATAGAAAGTATAAAAGAAAATCTCAAAACATTTGGTTTTGAAATTGAAGTTTTTGGTAAGAATGAGATATTAATTCGGTCAATTCCATCTATTATGGGCATAACTATAGAATTCGATACAGCAAAGGACATGATTGATATTTTTAAAACAAATGTTTTAGAGATAAAAGAAAAATTGGATTTAGAAGATTTAGGGTTTGTAAAAAAGATAATATCTATTTTTGCATGTAGAAGATCAATTAAAGCTGGGGATAAAATTACATTAGATAGAGCGGAATTGCTTTTAAAAGAGTTACTGGAATTAGAAGAACCATTCACCTGCCCCCATGGAAGACCAACTATCATTATACTAAATGAAAAATACATAGAAGAGCTTTTTATGAGAGATTATAGATAAGACAGGTGAAAAAATGCCAAATAAGAAAATGACAAAAGCTAAGAAACTGATGAACAAAATTGATAGGGCTGCGGGTATTCAACTTACAATGATTTTACTGATTGTTGTAGCTTATGGAATATTCCTGTCTGTACAAAAATTTCTCTTTAATTTTGAAAGTTTTAGAACAAAGATAGTTATAATTAATGTCTTACTAGCGGCAGGTATTCTTATTGAAATAGTGTATTTTATTTGGCACACATACAAAACAGACAATAAGAAGAATGAAGAGATAAAACCTGATTCAAAGGAAAAAACATAGAAGAGTAGATGATTTCAAAAATTATTTTCTTTTTCTCCCGTAAATTTCCTTGAGTTGTTGTTCAGTAAGCATAACGGGAATACTTTCTTTTATATCAAATTGATGATTTTCGTCATGTGAACAATATAGCTTTCCACTTTGAATTTCAATTTTGAAACATTCTTGACAATCCTTTAGCGATACATGTTTTTTGATTTCATCAATTTCCTTTACTTTTTCTTCCCCATTATCACTTATTTCTACAAGTTGGATTTGCAGAAAATTGCAATAATAGTTACAAACAACTCCAGTTTGTTCATTTTGCGAAGGGATTGAAATTTTCTCTAATGTCTTTACTTCTTCTGTAATTTCCAATTTCAAAGGCCATGATTTATCAATTGGACATGCCAATAAATCCATTAATCTATGTTTCATTATAGTCACTTTTTAACAAATCAATAATAATGTTTCCTTTAAGATTTCATACTAAAATGTAAATATTACTATTTCCGCATTACTCCAGTAATAAATTCGCCATCTAGTTTTTCATAACGTTCAATAGAACCAATATCTTCCCAATACACATCATCTGGAATATAGGCGTACATCTGCTCATTTTCTACAAACTTGGGAAATATGTCTTTTGATAAATCAATGCTTGTACTGGAATCAAACTCATTGAGATAATTGAATACAATTGGATCTAAAATACTAATTCCGGTATTAACCAGTAAAGGTATTTGGGGTTTCTCCACAAATTTTTTGACTTTATTAGAAGTATCAACTTCAGCAGTTCCAACACGTATTTTCCAACCCTTAGATGCTAAAATGGTTGCCCATTTTCCATGATTGATATGATAATTTACCATCTCAGAGAAATTTACGTTTGTTATAATATCAGAATAATAAATTATCATTTTTCTCTCCCCAATATATTCCTGAGCATTGAGTAAAGCAGTACCTGTTCCCACAGGCCCTGGTTTATCAGGAACATAAATCAAATTCATCCCCAGTTTCTCGCCATCTCCAAAGTAACCTTGTATCTGCTCTTTTTTGTAATTCACCAGCAAAATTATATCGTTAATACCATGTTTCCTGAAATGTTTAAGCACATACTCTAGAATAGGAACTTGATCTTCCCCAATAGGCATCATAACCTTCTGCATATAGTAAGTTAAAGGTCTCATTCGAGTACCTTCTCCGCCACAGAATAATATACCAACAGTATCTGTCATCGCTATGAACGAGTAAATAAGTTATTGATATTTGTTGTGCACTGCTCATAAATTTATCTTCGAAGCCGAGATTTGGCTTTTCAGCTTAAGAAATTCTTATTAACATATAAAACAAGTACATAAAACATGGATGCAACCAGAACATCTACATTGGATGAAATTGTACTTAAGTTACGGGAACACATCGAGATGTCCTATTGGAATGGCAGGGGAAATAGACAAACATTTAGAGAGGATGTCAAAAAACTCGTAGCTGATGAAAAACTAACAAAGGAAGAATATAATTATTTGCTAAAAAATGAGAGACGGGTTTTGGTCAAAACACAACTCATACATTTAATTCCTGAATTACAATCACAAGATGTTTTTGAAAATACGCTAAAACACCTTTCTAATGTCGTTTTTGGGAAAAAATATAGGGAAGCTGAAACAAAAAAAGAAGATTTAGAGAATCAGATCATTCGTCAGATTGCTAAACATCTTAATTCAACTTTACATCCTCAGATATCTACAGTAAATGACGGATTTGGTTTAATTAGACATCTCATAAGCGAGAGTGCAGATATTTCTCAAGAACTTCTCAAGATTTCTAATCAGTTAATAGAAATTAGAGATGTTCTATTGGAAAAAGGTCATAACCCAATGCTACTTCGTGAAATCGAACAATTATCTACAAAATTGATTTTCGCCTCTAAAAGCAATAATTCCGAAGATATTCCAAGCAAGGAAGAAATATTAAATATGTTAAATGAAATACAAATTAGTTCGGGAATTGAGTAAAAGCATTGCTCAATTTTATTATGATTTTGTTCAGAACAACATTACTTCCTTATAGCAAGCATTTAAAAAGCAAAAGTAAGTTTCATTTTATAAGTTGTCTTGGAGAGATGAAAAAGTGGATTCCTATAAGATTGTTGCCTCAGAATCAGTAACAGAAGGTCACCCCGATAAAATATGCGATCAAATTTCAGACACCATCTTAGACGCCATTTTGGCTGAAGATCCAGATGCTCATGTTGCATGTGAATGTTTTGTAACAACTGGATTAGTTTTAATTGGTGGGGAGATAACCACCACTAAACCTGTAATCATGAACTATGAAGAGATTGTCAGAAATACAATCAAGGAAATAGGTTATGATGATTCTAGTATTGGTTTTGATTATAGGGGGTGTGCCATTATTAACACCATACACTCACAATCACCCGACATAGCCAAAGGAGTAAGAAAGGAAGATAAAGAAGAACAGGGGGCAGGAGATCAGGGGATCATGTATGGATACGCTACAAATGAAACACCTGAATACATGCCTTTACCCATAGTTCTAGCTCATAAGCTAACACAAAAATTAACTGAAGTTAGGAAAAAAGGGATTTTATCCTTTTTAAGACCTGATGGAAAATCTCTAGTTGCAGTAGAGTATAGAAATGATATTCCTTTTAGAATAGAAGCTATTGTTATTGCAGCACAACATATTGAAGAAATCACTAATGAAGAAATCAAAGCAGGCATTCAAAAAGAAGTGATAGAAAAAGTTGTACCAAAAGAATTAGTAGATGATAGAACTAAGATTTTCATCAACAGAACTGGTCGTTTTGTAACTGGTGGACCTCATGGTGATGCAGGGTTAACTGGCAGAAAAATTATTGTAGACACATATGGAGGGGTAGATTCCCATGGGGGAGGAGCATTTTCAGGAAAAGATCCTTCCAAAGTAGATCGTTCAGCATCTTATGCAGCAAGATATGCAGCTAAAAATGTTGTTGCGTCCGGATTAGCAGATAAATGTGAAATACAAATAGCCTATGCCATTGGAGAACCAAATCCATTAGCTGTTAATGTTGAATGTTTTGGAACTGAGAAGGTGGATAGAAAGAAGTTAAAAAAAGTAGTTCTGAAGGTATTTGATTTCAAACCTGGCTTAATAATAGAGCACCTTAAACTGAAAAGACCAATTTACAGGAAAACCTCTTGTTATGGTCATTTTGGTAGAGATTTACCAGAATTTACTTGGGAAAAAACAGACAAGATTAATGAGTTGAAAAGAGAAATAAACCTTTAATAAACACCCATTTTTTTTCTTTTTCGATTCAAAAGCTTTTTTTATTCTTTTACTTCTGTTGTTCGAAAGCATGAATAACAGCAAAAGTTTCAGTGTCGAAAAATCAATACAAAAAATTCTTACAGAAGAAAAACCTAAAACTGTAAGAAAGCTTATTCAAAGGACACTAGAGCTTACAGAAGCAAATGAAAAACAAGTCTATCAAACAATTAAAGATTTGGAAAAAAGAAACGCTATTCACCTAGGTTCACCTAAAATTACTAGAAACTTACCTAAAACTATCTCAGATTTTTTGTTTAAGTTGCATTATTTTTCTGTCGAATTTTGGCTTATTTTAGGTCTTTGCATTCTTTTCTTTATTACAGTACTTCTAATTCCAGAAACCTCACCTTTGTTGTTTTTAAGAGTTATAGTAGGAGGAATATTTGGAGTCTTGATACCAGGTTGGACAATGACGAATCTTATCTTTCCAAGATTATATGAAGCAATTGATCAATATGAGCGGATTTTGATATCTTTAGGAATTAATATTGGAATAATGATTTTTTCAGGGTTGATACTAAATCAGATATGGGTTATGGAAACACCTTCGTTTGTCATAATAATTGGATCTCTTACGGTTTTTATCTTATTCTTAACTGCTCTGTTACGCATTCTAATAGGCTCAGGGAAATTAGAGTTCACTATTTCATTGTCTAGATTCAACATTTTCAAAAAGGGTGATACAAAATGAAGAGGTATCAGAAAATCATTTTGATTCTGTGGGTATTCGGTACCACTACAATATTGTACAATCAAATACCAATTGCTCAAAGCCAAGCTGAACAAGAAGCATCTGCAGCCATTCAAGAAGCAGATGAAAAACTTACTTATGTATTGGAACTACTTGAAGAAATCTCCAATTATGATGAAGATATTCGCAACTTGATACTGCAAACTGATGATGCACGACAATTGATCAAAGAAGCTAAGGATAACTATGCAAGTAGTAACTTCACAATTTCTTATCAAAAAGCAACTGGGGCGATTCTACAACTTGATTCTATTATTGGAGAAATCGATTCTAAAATTCAAAGTAAGACTCAGAACAAGATAATTATTTTTTCACTTGTGGGTGTGCTGGCTGGTTTAGGGGCAATAGTGTTTAGTTTTCTCTTCATTAGTAAAATATATCCCTGGTACGAGAAGAAGAAACTTGAAGAATACAGCAAGCTTGAGATTAGGTATAATGGTTCCAAAGGGGATGTGAAATGACAAGAGAGAAGAAGAGCTTGATTAAAAGGGTCAAATCTAAACTCACCCAATCCCAAGTAAATAGGATGATATCATTGTCAATCATTCTTGTTGTTGTTGCATCTGTAATTGGAATTTCATCGAGTGTATTTTTCCAAAAAAAACCAGATGGATTCTCAGAACTATCTCTTCTAATGTATAATGATTTGACTGAAAATTTTGAATCGAACAACTATCCAACACACATCTATTCTTATGAAAATGTTTCAGTCTATTTTATGGTTAAGAATTTCGAGAATAGTGCAAAATATTATCAATTGCAAATAAAGGTAGTAGAACTTACTCAAAACGTTAGTTCACAGCAACCAATTTCTGCTATATCATCCTTTTTTCTCTATGCAAATGATACATTTGAAAAAATCTTATCACCTGCTACAAACTCGGAAAAGAAAGAAACTGGATTCTTTGCTGGAGACTACATCTGGGGACCAACTGAACTTGTATTATATGTAAATGCTGAAGTTGTAAGTAAACTCACTAGTCCTAATTTCCTCAAGATTGTATTTGAGCTTTGGGAATTCAATACTGAAAAAGAGAATTTTCAATACACAGGAGTATTTGCTTTTCTTGAATTAGATTATTAGGTGATATCTTGAAAGTTAAAATGCTAATTTTATCTGATATCCATGGCCAAAATATCACTTTGCTCAATATTCTCCACTCAGTTAAGAATCTCAAAAAACCACCAACACATTGCTTAATTGCTGGAGATATAACTAATTTTGGTACCATTGTAGATATGAACCAGATCTTAAACACAGTTACTGATTACTTCAAACAAGTGTTTTATGTAATTGGAAATTGTGATCCTTATGCTAGAATCGAAGAACTTGAAACAAAAGCAATTAATGTAGAATCAAAAATTCAAGAAATTGATTTCTTTAAGGTTATAGGCTTCGGAACGCATAAACCAAAATTAAAACAAAAACTGTTAAATAAGTTGAAAAAATCAAACGATAGAGTTTGTCTTCTTACACATGTGCCGCCCTACAATACACAAGCAGACATGGTTTCGTTGAATCGACATATTGGTTCGCTTGAATTGAGAAATTTTATTGAAAAAAATTCTCACATATTTTTAGTTATATCAGGACACATTCATAATTCACCAACTATAACTAAATTAAATGAATGCACAGTGGTTAACCCAGGCCCTGTCACAACAGGTAATTTCGCGATTATAGAGGTTGAACCAGATTTCAAAATAGAAGGAAAGATATACAATTTATATGAGATGTAGAAAAAATGACACAAGAAAATTGTAAACTTAAGTTTTTATCCAACTTAGCAGAATTAAAGAAAGTGCTCCAAAAAGCACATGAGTATGTTAAAAATCAATTTCAGCTTTATGAGAATAAAATGTCACATTCATTTGATCACATAATCCGAGTCACAAATACGTGTATAGAACTAGCACCAAAACTTGATGCACATTTGGATGTATTACTTATTGCATCTATTTTTCATGATGTGGGAAGACCCATTGAAGAAATAAATGGAAGGTGTCACGCAGAAGTAAGTGCTGAAAAAGCAGTTGAATTTCTAGATGGCTTGAATCTCACAGTGCTAAAACAAGATGTAACTGAAGCTATTATTTCTCACAGATTCAGTAAAAATATTGCTCCAAAGACAATAGAAGCAAAAATACTACAAGATGCTGATGCACTTGATGCATTAGGAGCAATTGGTCTTTACAGAACCATCAGCTTCAGCTGTGAGAGGGGGCTTAATATGAAAGAAGCCTTGGTTCATTTTGATGAAAAGCTCTTCAAACTCCCCTCAAGGATGCATTTCCCGATAACTAAAAATATAGCTGAAGATAAATGTAGCATTCTAAATGAATTTATTAAAAAAGTGGGAAAAGAGTCAAGTAACATTCACTTCAATACCTTTATGAATAATGTATAGTCAAAAAATATTAGGTTTCAAAGCAGAATTTTAAATATAGCTAAATGCATAGATTCTACTTGGATAATATTGTAATGGTGAACTTATGGCAACTCTCGAACAAGGGGATATGGTAAACATAAATTATACTGGGAGAACAATAGAAGACAATAAAGTATTTGATACTACATTTGAAAACATAGCAAAAAAAGAAAATGTTTTTGATGAGAAGGTGGTTTATCGACCTTTTACCCTTATAATTGGAAAAAAATGGTTACCTGTAGGTCTTGAAGAGGAATTAGTGGGGATGAAGGAGGGGCAGAAAAAAACAATTGAAATTGAAGCAAAGAAAGGATTTGGATTAAGAGATCGTTCTCAGATTAGGTTGATTCAAAGAAGAGAGTTTCAAAGACATCAAATCAAACCGAAGGAAGATATGAAAGCAGAGATTGGTGGCCAAATTGGGCGTATCTTGAAAGTTTCAAGTAGTAGAGTAAAAGTAGATTTTAATCACGATTTAGCCGGAATGGATTTAGTATATGAAGTTGAAATTGTAAAGAAGGTTACAGAGGTTAAAGAGCAGTTCATATGCCTACTCGAAAAAAGATTACCTGGAGTTGACTTTGCTTCGACAAAAATAGAGATTAAAGGAAAAATCATTGAAGTAGAATTACCAAAAGACACTAGATTCATGGAGTATATACAGTTTATTCGAAATGGTGTTACAAGAGATTTAGGAGAAATAACTAATAAGTATGATAAGGTCTCTTTTATAGAATATTATGATGTTGAAAAGAAATAAAAATATTCATTCATTTATTTATTTTATTTGCTTCAACCAAAACCAGATTATACCCAAGCGGACAGTTGATATCTTTCATACTCTTAATAATTTTAATTTTTGAAGATTCTGTATATTTTATCGGAACACAAAAATCATAATTTTCACACAATATCTCTGAACAATTAATAGGTTTTCGAGTTGTTATTAGGTTATCCAAATATTTTTGTTTTTTAATTGCTATTACGTCACTTATCTTTTGTACCTCACAGACAACCATGATTCCATTATCAATCAAACATGGATGTTCTTTATCTCTAACATCTACAACCTCATAAGAAGACCCTATTTCAAGCTGCTCAATGCAAACTTGTATAAATTGGCAGTTTTTACAAGTTTGTGTTTCACCTTGATGAATAAAGCAATAGCCTATTTTTGCTACATCCTTTGGTATAAATGAAATCAACATATCTAAGTAGATTAAGAAATTGTCTTTTTTAATATTCTCAAATGTATGTTTAACTAATCACTCCTGTAACACTAGCAGTATTAACAGCCGCTTCATGAGTTAATCCATCCTTTCCTAAAATTGTAAATCTCTGAGGACGGATTGTATGAGCTATTTTTAGAGCTTTGATAATTTCCTCATCCTTTAAACCAAAATCTTTTGCTCTTGTCGACAAACCTAAATTATGCATAACTGATCGAATATTTTCCCAATCTAAATCGTGTAGGTAAGCCATCATAATTGTCCCTAGAGCACATTGTTCCCCATGTAAAGCTGGTTTTTCAGCAAATGTATCTAATGCATGACTAAACATATGCTCAGATCCACTTCCTGGTCTAGATGATCCAGCAACACACATTGCCAAGGAACTACTGATTAGAGCTTTTACAACAATCCTACTATAACCTTCAGCTTGACTTTTAATAAGATCTGCATTCTTAGTAATCAATTGTACAGTCATATCTGAGAGTGCAATTGAATATTCACTAATTGGTTCATTTTTCAGTCGGTGAGAGAGTAACCAATCTTTAATTGCTGTTTTCTTAGCGATGATATCACCACAACCAGCTGCGGTAAACTTGTAAGGAGATTTATCAAGAATTTTTGTATCAGCAACAACAGCAATTGGAGGTAAAGTTTGAATAGAATGTCTCTTATCTGATCCTATAATTGAAGCTCTTGAACTAGCTACACCATCATGACTTGCAATTGTTGGTATTGAAATGAATCTTTGATTAGATTTGAAAGCCACAAATTTAGCGATATCAATTGGTTTTCCTCCTCCTAGACCAATAACAAAATCGGGTTGGGTTTCTTCGTGTATCCTTAACTGCTTATCTACTTCATCTAATGTACTATCCTGAATAGTACTTGTATATACACTATGATTTTCACTGTCGGACAGAATATCTTCTACTTCTTTTCCTATTCGTAATCTCAGGAAATCATCTGTAATCAGTAAAGCTTTGCTACCTAATGATAGACGATCAATGATTTCAGGTAGGCTGTTTAGCATATCAGCTCCCAAGCACAAAAGAGTTGGTAACTCTATGAATTTAAATTCATTAGTAATATTAGCCATTCTGAGAAATTATTCTAATAGGTTACTTTTATATTTTGACTTGAAATTGTTATCAAAAATCAAGTTGATAGAATTGTCTCTCCAAAAAGAATATGATGTCTTCGAATTAGGTAGTAAATTGGGTTATTTACCATATATGATTGATAGGTTCATAGAAATGCTTGGAGAAAGTGAAACAAAAGAATTAATCAAATTTAATGAAACTACTCTACCTCAATCCATTCGATTGAATTCACTTAGAAATTCGTTTGAAAACTCTGAGAGATTATTGAAAAGGAAAGGAATTCAGCTAGAGAAAAACACGGAATTTCCTGAATCTAGAGCTATTACAAAATCACCTCATCCTATTGGAGCAACACCTGAATATCTCAATGGTTTTTACATGTTACAAGGTAAGAACTCCCTCTACCCTCCACGAATTTTGGACCCACAAGAAGGAGAACTTATAGGAGATTTTGCTGCAGCCCCTGGAGGAAAAACAACTCACTTAGCACAGTTAATGAACAATAAGGGTGTCATAATTGCTTTGGAAATAAGCGCTAATCGGTGTAGAAGCTTAAAATCTAATTTATCGAGAATGGGAGTTGAAAACACAGCTGTTTTCCAAATGGATGCACGTAATGCAAAAGATTTCGATCTACAGTTTGATAAGATTCTTCTTGATGTTCCATGCTCAGGTTCAGGAATTATAATAACTGATCCAACTAGAAAAAAAAGCAAATCTTTGAAAGACATTTTACATTACCATGATTATCAAGTTTCATTACTGACAACTGCTCTTAATGTTCTAAAAACTAATGGGGAACTTGTTTATTGTACCTGTTCTTTGGAACCTGAAGAAAATGAATTGGTAATCTCTGACATTTTGAAGAAAGCTGATGTAAAATTAAGTGAAATTGGAGTTAAAGGGAAACCTGGAATAACAAAATTCCTTGATATGGATTTAGAAAAAAACCTTACAAAAACAAGAAGATTGTATCCACATGAAACAAATGGAGAAGGATTCTTTATTGCAAAACTGGTGAAAAATGATGAATAAACCAACATTTCGAATTAGAACGAAAGAAGAAAATAAGCTTATTATGGAAACATTGGAAGCTGATTTTGGTACAAATGTTCTAGTAGTATTCAAAGAATATGATTTTTGGATAAAGGAAGGCAAAGTAAAAGAAGTATTCACAGTTCCTAAAAAGAGTTCAGATTTAATCACAAAAATCTCCATTTTAGAACCTTATTCAGCAGGGATACCTATAGGTAGTATTTCGTCAAATTCATTTCATCTTGAAATCGAAGGAGCAAACATTATTTCCAACTACACATCAAAGAAAATTATCGTTAAAACTGTTCAATTTCTATATGGTAAACCTATATTCAAAGAGAATATAACTAAATATGAGGAAAATTTTGATAAAAACGACCAAATAATAGTTATAGGAGAAAATAAGCTTCTTTATGGGGTTGGAAGGGCAGAAATTAGCAGTAGAGAACTTTCCTCTTTAAAAGAAAACACAATTGTAATAAAAGGTTCAAGAAAAAAGCCATTAGATGTTGGCTGGTATTTAAGAGGAGGAAGTTGAAGATTATTCCTTTTGGTTAGTATAATCAAACTATAGGGAATCAAGTTATAACAAGCAAAAACAAAAAGTATTTAAACACAGTTTAGAGAATTAGTTTAGTTTTAAACTTTGTTTAAGCAAATATGAGGGCTTGTTCTCCAAAAATATTTGTTTTTAAGGAATACAGTAGGTTTGAACACTTTGAGTTATAAAGAAGTATTAGAAAAGATATCTGAAGACATACATAACGATCTCCCTGACAACTCTGCAATTACTACTATAGAATTTGAGGGACCAGAGGTTGCAGTTTATTCTAAGAACCCCCGGGTGTTAGTTGACGATGAAACAATTATAAAGGAATTAGCTAAGAAATTAAGGAAAAGAATAGTTATTCGTTCAGATCCTAGTGTGAGACTACCAAAGGATGAAACAATTTTCGCGATAAATGAATTAGTTGGAAAAGAGGGAGAGATAACTAATATCGATTTTGATGAACTTGTTGGTGAAGTAATTATAGAAGCATTGAAACCTGGTGTTATAATAGGGAAATCAGGTGAAATGTTACGTAATATAATTGCAAAAACATTATGGCGACCAAGAGTCATGAGAACCCCTCCAATCGAATCAAAGGTTATAAAAACTATAAGACACCTTTATCAAGAGCATTCAAAGATACGTCAAGAAGTCCTTAGAACCGTTGGGAAGAGGATTCACAGACCTATAATTTACAGAGATGATACAATAAGGGTGACAGCTCTAGGTGGTTATGCAGAAGTAGGTAGAAGTTCTTCCTTGATTCAAACTGGAGAAAGCAGAGCACTAATTGATTGTGGAATCAATGTTGGGAGTAACACCCCAAATAATACTTTCCCAAGATTTGATTTACCAGAATTTGACATTGAACAACTTGATGCGGTTGTGATATCACATGCTCATCTTGATCATTCAGGTTTTGTTCCTTATCTGTTTAAGTATGGATACAAAGGCGCAGTATACGCTACACGACCTACTAGAGATTTAATGACAATGTTGCAAATTGACTATCTTGATGTAGCAAATAAAGAAGGCAAAACATTACCATATGAACAAAGGGACATCAGAAATTCAGTCTTACATACTATTGTTTTAGATTATGGAGAAGTAACAGATATAACTCCAGATATACGACTAACTTTTCATAATGCAGGTCACATAATTGGAAGTGCTATTCCTCACCTTCATATTGGAGAAGGAGTTTATAATGTTGCTTTTGCACAAGATATAAAATTTGCTAAATCCAACCTATTAGATGCGGCTAATGCAAGGTTTCCAAGATTAGAAACACTATTTATTGAATCAACTTACGGCAAACCACAAGATATTCTTCCTTCAAGAAGTGAGTGCGAAAAAATGTTGAGAAACATAATTCATGACACTATTCAAAAAGGAGGGAAGGTTCTAATTCCGGTACTTGCAGTAGGAAGGGCTCAAGAAATACTTGTAGTTTTGGAAGGTCTAATGAGATCTGGAGAACTCCCAAAGATTCCAATATATACCGATGGTATGATAAGAGAAGCTTCAGCAATTACAACAGCTCATCCTGAATTCTTATCAAGGAATTTGAGAGATAGAATTTTCCATGAAGGAGAGAACCCTTTCCTAGCTGAGCAGATGAAACATGTAGGAGCTAGTGAAGAAAGGGAGTTAATCATTGAAGGCGATCCAGCAATAATCTTGGCTACAAGTGGTATGATGAATGGAGGACCCAGTGTTCAATACTTCAAAGCTCTTTGTTCAGATCCAAATAATGCACTAATTTTTGTAAGCTATCAAGGTAAAGGAACTTTAGGCAGTAAAATCAAAAAAGGGATTACAGAGCTTCAAATGGTTGAAAATAGAAAAACTGTGATGTATCATATTGAAATGGCTGTTCATAGTATTTCTGGTTTCACTGGTCATAGTGATAGAAGGGAGTTAGAAAATTATATCCACAAAGTTACTCCAAAACCAGAAAGAGTTGTTGTTATTCATGGGGAAGAATCAAAAGTAACAAAGTTTGCATCGTGGGTATACAAAACCACAAAAAGAGAAAGTCTTGCGCCTCCTAACGGAACAACTATCAGATTGAAATAAATGAAGATCTAGAACTGAAATTCCCAAATGGAATCTCTAAGATGATGGAGATTCTTAATAACCTTCCCTTTATTAGATTTTGAAAAGTCTTTTGAGGAAATTAGCGATTGTCCTATGCCAATTATAGAATTCGCCCTTTCTTCATGAATGACAACAATTGAACCTTCTTTTATCTGTTCGTCAAAAAAGACAATTCCTGGAGCCATAACATCAGCTCCGTTAGTAATAAACCTAATTGCCCCAATATCAACCACAATTTTAGGGAGGGAATAAGCATGTTGTCGCAAAAAATGGATTGTAGGTATTTTCATATTTTCATGGTCAAAAACCCATATTTTACGATTATTAACAATAAAAGTTCCAATATCTGTTCTAACTTCTTCAATTATTATATCTTTTTGCAGAGAATTTGTTATTTCTTCACCGAAAAATTCTGTTAATTGAGCTATTAATGCTCTTTTATCCTTTTTTGATAAGTGATTTCTTGCTTTAATTTGCATATTAGTACATTCCAAAAATCATCATTATTGTAATCTTTCAAGAATAGAACTATAAGACTTCTTTATTGCTTCATATCTATCTTTTGAAGACATGCCTAGAACATACATCTGTTCTTCATTTTCTAATCTTCGTGTATATTCTTCTCTCAATGAAGAAACGAATGTATCAATCGCATCTCTTACATTAGAAAGTAAATCTAGTCCAGGCGAGGGTATGGTGTAGATATACTTCAAGGTTGGATAAGTGTCAGCTTTTCTTTCTATTAATCCAATCTCTAACATCTGCTTGAGATGTTTTTCAACAGCAGGTCTCGAAATACCTAATTCTTTTGTAAGTTCATCCGCTGTTAATTTCATATTTCCTAAAAGGGTAAGGATTTTTCGTCTAGTACCATCACGGAAAATTGAATAAATGACATCTACAATAGGGCTTTCCTTTTGAGAATCATCTATTATCTCCGACATATATCAAACATCTGGTTCTCTACTTAAATTGTTGTCGGTTTAAACTTCTCGGTTTAAGCTTACAACTTGAGATTTAAGTTTATTACCTAATTGATTAAAAAAAACATTATATAAAATGTGGATAAAATAGTTTTAAGGTGTAAGTAATGAGTCAAAATGACATAAGAATGTATAAAGAACTCTTAGATCTCCTAGAAAAGAGAAAAGAAGAAGGCGAGATCGACAAAGCTAGCTATGAAGAATTAAAGGAAAGATACACTGAAAAATTAAGTTCAGCTAGACAAGATTTGGAATTTAGAAAAGATGCACCTGACATAAAAGTATCAGGTGCAAAAACTTTCACACAAGATTCTATAACTGTCTCTGGTGCTGCCAGGATATCTGGAGGGAAAGTGGCAAGAGATATAAGAATCTCTGGATCAGGTAAAATCTCTGGAGATATTGAATGTAAAGCATTACGCTGTTCTGGATCAGTTAAAGCTTATGGAAATGTACTCGCACATGGTGAAGTAAAGTGTTCAGGTTCATTTAGATGCGAGAAAGATTTACATACTGATGAAAATGCCTCATTTAGTGGTTCAGCAAGAGTTTCGGGAGAAACTGTGGTTCAAGGACATCTTTCAGTAACTGGATCCTATAGAAGTGAAAAGAATACACAGGCTATTAGAGGAGCTACCCTCACAGGTTCTTCTACAATAGGGGCTAATCTACTTTCTGAAAATACAATTAAAATTGGAGGAAAGGCACGTATTGAGAAAAACATCTTGTGTGATAGTGTATTAATCGAAGGTCGAAGAACCGTTTTTGAATCTTGGTTTTTCAGGAAAGCTAAGAAAATAGTAACTGTTTATGGAAGCATCATTGCACAAAATGAAGTAGATGTTCAAGATGTTAAAGTATTTAAGAACATTAAGGGAAGGGTTGTAAAATTAGGCCCTAATACTTTGGTAGAGGGGAGAGTATTTTATGTTGAAGATCTGTTCATGGCAGATAGTGTGAAGTTGATGAAAGACCCTAAGAAAGTATCCCAAGAAGAAATTAAACTCTAGATATTTTCTTTGATATCTCTCTCTTTCTTTTTCATTTTCAATTATTCTGTTTCTGAAGGTAGAATCTAGATTTGATATAAAGGTGAGAATTTTTCCTTTAAATATTCTATATGATATCTTGGTGTCAGGTCTTCTCCTGTGATACTTTTAACCATATCGAGACAATCCAAAGTTCCACCCCTCTGATGTATATTTAATTCAAGCCATTGACGGATGGGTGTGAATTTGCCATTTTGTAGAGATGTTTTCCAATCAGGAAGATCTTGAGACATTTTAGCAGTTATTTGAGAAGAGATTAAGTCACCTATCCCATAACCAAAGAAGTAACCGTAATATTGTGAATACCAGTGTAAATCTTGCATCAATCCTAAAGTATCGCTTGGAACATCCACTCCTAAATAGTGTTTGTATTTTTCGTTCCAGACTTGAGGTAATTCTTTCGTATCTATCTTCCCAGCAAACCAATCTCTCTCTATTTCAAACCGGATTATGATATGCAAAATATAAGTAACCTCATCAGCTTGTATTCTAATAAAACCAGGATTTACAGCATTAAGAGCAAAATAGAAATCCTCCAAAGAAATATTCTTGAAAACATCTGCAGTATCTTTTTGAAACTGAGGATAATAATAATTCCAAAACTCTTTTGAGCTGGTAATAACGTTTTCAAGAAATCTAGATTGTGATTCCCCAAAACTTGGAGACGACATGCGATAGATAGGTTGATTAAACCATTCATCCTTACCTTGTAATCCGTGAATGGCATGACCACATTCATGTGCTCCCGCAAGAAAAGCAGATAAAACATGGTCTTCGTGATATTTTACAGTAACTCTGACATCTTTAAAACCACCACCAATCGTTAAAGGATGTTCAACTTCTGCAATGTTTCCAACTGCATTATCTGAATAGAAATCATATTCTAAGAAACGTGCAAGGTTTTCAACCATTTTCACTTGAGTTGAGCGTGAAACATTCCTGCTAAGAAATGATCTATCAGGCTTTACTTCTGATTCAGAACATTTCTTGATAAAGGGAATCAGAAAGGACTTTACTTCATCAAAGAGATTAGTAAGTAGTTTTACACTAAAACCCTTATCTCGACTATCTATAAGTGCATTAAAAGGATCATCCATATTTTTTGATTTAGCCAAGAGAGTGGTAGACTCTACATTGAGAGCGAATAAATCTTCTAAATCAGGAAGAACCATTTGAAAGTCAGATTTTGCCTTAGCTTTTTTCCAAACTTCAAGAGTTTTGTTTGATTGAGCAGCAAGTTTTCCTACTAACTCAGATGGAAGAATTGTTCTGTCATCATAAGCTCTTCTAATCAATTCAATATTTCTTCTTCGAAAATCATCAAGAGAATTATCTTTTTCACATGTTTCCAATAATGTACCTACTTCAGGCTTGGTAGTTAAACCATGAATTTTTTGACTAATATATTGAAATTGTTTTGCTCTATACCCTACTGCTGCGGGGGGCATGTGGGTATTCATATCCCAATAAAGAACTCCACTAATTGAATTTAACAGTTGTATTTCTTGGTAATTTTCTAATAATGTATCATATTCATTGCTCATTTAATATCATTCACAAAAGATGAATAGCATTCAAAAATATTATCCATTGAATAGAAAAAGTAAGTAGGAAACAGATTATTTGCTTCCAAGATATTTTGCTTTGTCTCCTAGCTGTTCTTCAATACGTAGTAGTTGGTTATATTTTGCAGTACGTTCGCCTCTTGCAGGAGCACCAGTTTTTATTCTTTCTGCCCCAAGAGCTACAGCTAAATCAGCAATGAAGGCATCTTCTGTTTCTCCTGATCTGTGAGAGATATTTATGCCCCAACCGTTGTTACGTGCTAGATTAGCAGCTTGAATAGATTCAGTTAATGTCCCAATTTGATTGACTTTCAGTAAAAGATAATTTGCAGCTTTCTTATCAATCGCCATCTGTATTCTCTTTGGATTTGTTACGGTTAAATCATCTGCAACTACAGATATATCAGGTACTTTCGCATGTAATTTTGCAAAAGACTCAAAATCATTTTCATCAAATGGATCTTCAATTGAGATTATTGGATACTGATTAACTAAATTAACATAATAGTCGACAAGCTCACTACCAGTTAGTTTCTTTCCATCAACTTCATACAAAGAATCTTCAAAGAATTCAGATGCCGCAGAATCTAATCCAATAGAGATTTGTTTTCCAGGCTTATAACCCGCATCTTCAATGGCTTCAACTAGCATATCAAGTGCTTCGGGTGCAGTATCAACTGGACTACCAAAACCTCCTTCATCACCTAGATTAATTGCTGAAGGTCCAAATTTCTTTAAATTGTTCCTTAGAACTTGATAAACCTCACATATTGCCCTCAAAGCTTCGCTATATCTTTTGAAACCATGAGGAATAAGCATAAATTCTTGGATTTTCAAATTACCTCCGGCGTGTTTCCCACCATTAATAACATTCAACATTGGAACAGGTAAACTTGTTGCATCCTTATTCATATATTCATAAATTGGAAGGTTCAGTCCATTCGCTGCAGCTTTACACACAGCTAATGAAACACCAAGCATTGCATTTGCTCCAAGTTTAGATTTATTTTCAGTTCCATCAATTTCCAACATTAGATTGTCAATTGCTTCTTGCTCAGTTACTTCCATTCCAATAACTTTGGGGGCAATGAGTTTGTTTATGTTTTCAATGGCTTTTAAAACACCCTTTCCAAGAAATCTTTTGTCTTTGTCTCGTAATTCAAGTGCTTCGTGCTCACCAGTAGAAGCACCAGAAGGAACTAAAGCACGACCAAAGCCTTCAGATGTATAAACATCCACCTCAACAGTAGGATTTCCTCTTGAGTCTATTATCTCACGAGGAATAATCTTTGTTATTTTGACCATAGTAATCAAAGATAAAAACAAAGTACAATTATTAAGGATTTTTCAACGTATATCTCGAGTCTTGAAGTGCTCAAAACCTTCATTTGATAGATTATACATGGAAAACTTTTGCTCTGAAATAATTATTTTTTTATGGTTTTTATTGAAACAACCAATCTTTCTTACAAACAATTTTTTCTCTTTAGCCTGCTTTAACAATTCTTCCTCTATCTCTGGAATAATAGAAAAAATAAGTTCAAACTCTTCTCCTCCATTAAATGTTAAATCTAATGGATTCAGTTTTTTAGTAATAGCGTAAGATTCTACTAGAGAATGAATAGGAACTTTAGTAACATCAATTCCCATTTTATTTATATCTGATAATTCTTTCAAAGTTATAAATAGACCATCTGAACTATCCATACATGTATTGATTGAAATTTTGCTAAAAAGATCTAAATATTCGATTTTCGCTTTTGGTTCAAATATGGAAGACAGTACTATTTCTTGCAAATCAACTGGAACTTTTTGATTATTCAAAAGTAGATTATAACCAAGGGATGTTAGTCCAAAAAAACCTGTTGAAAAAAGTAAATCTCCATTATTGGCACCTTTTCTGGGAAGCAATTTCTCTCTTTCACAAACACCAAATGAAACAATATCTACAATAATATCATCTGTTTCATTCAAATCCCCTCCAAGGTATAAAATATCATATTCATTACATTGATTTCTTATCCCTTGAATTACATCCATTGCTCTAGATATTTCTAAATTTGAAGGGAACCCAATGCTTGCAAGACAACCTAGAGGTTTTGTACCTTTTGCAACAATATCGCTAACAGACATTGTCACAGCTTTTTGCCCTATTTGTTTGTCTGACATTCCTGGAAGAACATCAGTTTTAAACACCAGCATGTCTGCATTAATTACAAGAATTTTTCCTGATTCTAACGCAAAAGTCGAAGCATCTTCATTGTAATCGAGGATAGGAGTATCTACCAGATTAGCTATTTTCGATAAGAAAAGCTTCTCTCCAATCTGTTTCATTTTACGAGTTGTTTGTTCTTTCATTTTGTTCCCTTAATATATGTTATTTGTGACATTTCAAAAGAATTTCTGATTAGTTGATGAAAATTTAAAATAAAAATTGAAAGAAAGGAGACTGAAGAAAATTCTATACTAACACTCCTGAAAAGTAGAAGAAGAATACAAAAAGTGCTACAGGCATTGCTATTGCAACAAAAGCATTAACCCAAGCCATTTTTCCTATGATTCTTAATGATATAGAGGAATAGATAATAAATACAAGCCATAAAGCTATCATTAATCCCTTAAATATCCACATTACTGGAGAACCATACAAATTATCTATATAAATTGCAAAATCTATAAAATTCACAGAGCTTGAACTTCCTAAACCCCCAGATGGTCCCATTAACGTGAAAAATATACCAAGAAATTCTCCTACTGTAATAGCTGCAAGTGAATAACCAATTATTGATCTGAATTGTTTTGTTGTTGCCTCGGAGCCAAGTATTGCTGCAAATTTAGCCATTAACCAAGTTGCAATAAATAGGAATATTTTGTACATCAACCAAACTACTAACGGCATTATAACTAAAGTAACTAAAAACAAAATGAATCCCATTGATATTGTTATTGACCACTTATCACCGCCGGGTCCAATTGGGAAGGTTGAAAAAACAACTCCTGATTTTACCATAACCATATAGTATCGCAAAGAGAGAAACAGAGAAAATAGGAATAAAATGATATTACCACCTTTTTTTTCAGTAGCAATTGCGATTTCTTCACTGGTTCTAAAAGGATGTCTAAAATATGCATACAATCTTATGAAGACTTCTCTTAATGAGGGTTTGAATGAAAATTTCTTCAATTCATACTCCAGAAGTCCAAAACCACAAAATGGGCAAACAGAGTATTCTAATGGAACAGTCTCAGTACAGCTTGGGCATTTTTGTGTGCTTTCACTCATGTTGCTCAAATCTCTATATTGGTTTAGGTTTAATATCTATTGTGGCTAGTTAATGAAAACTTTTGTGTTAAATGTAATGAGAAGTTGAAGTATAAAAAATCATCTTTTTCTTTTGTTAGACCTCTTCTCCATAATTTTAAAGAAGGATATTAGAGTGAATATCACTAATAAGGAAGATAAATCCATAAAGACGGTCTTAGTCTGGCTTTCAATTTCTAAATTAGTTGAAATTAGTTCTATAGATAGTTCATATAATCCAAATGATGTATGTGCTTTGAGTAAAACTCCTGTAGAACTATGATAGTATAAAGTTGAAAACTGTCCATAGTAATCACTTGTTTGAAATAAAATAACTTCATAAACTTCATTTTCTCCATTAATGATCTGTTCAAAATTACTTATCTCATCAATAGTCGTATTAGTTTGCTGAATTTGTGATTCAATGTTTTCCCAGTCAGATGAATTAGCATAAAAACCACCGTTCCAAGGGTAAACCCCAATAGTTAAACCAAATGCTAAATCAACATTCCTAACATTATAAAAGGAACTGTTTGTAAAAGCATTTCCAAGAAATAAAGTCCCATTAATATCAGTTTCAGTAATCGAGGTAATCAAATATAATATTTGATCGTTAGGAACTACTGACCAGTTCCCAAAATATGTACCTGGAGGCCAAGTTCCATAAAATACGTTCTCAGTTCCACTTGATTCTAGAACTTCATAAGTAAGAAAATCCCCTACACCTAATTCAATATTTGTAGCAATTGATGTTAAACTGAAAAAGGTAAGCATATATAGAAAAATTACACACAGATAGAATATCAAAATTTTATTGGCTTTGTCATATTTCATATTAATCCCTTGGAAATTTATCACATATTTTTAATAAAACATATTTAAATTTATTGTGGCGGATCAGGCAGGATTCGAACCTGCGACCTCCAGCTTACTCCTATTTTCTCTGTTTCTCTCTTCGCGATACTATATCCGAAGGCTGGTGCCTTATCCACTAGACTACTGATCCAACTAATTTTCCTTTTCATAATACTTTTTATCTTTTCTGTTAAAAGCTTAACAATTGCTCATCACATATAATGTTTAGAACTAATAGGGGTTTTGAAATATGAGAAAGAGATTATCGAGGAATACCATTTTCAATCCATGAATTTATGAGTCTCTCGAACTCCTTTTTCTTCTTTATAGATTGAGTTTGATATGCATAAATCTGTGACATTGCTAATCCTCCAAGTTCAATATAAGCCTCATCCATATCACATATTGCAGAGATTCTAGCTTTCCAATTCTCATCGGTATCGGCTTGTTGTGCATAAGACATGAACAATTTCAATATTTTTTCGATCTTTGAAGAAACTGCTGATTCATCAGTAACAGGTCTTGTGGTAACGTTTATTTTAGCAGGTTTAGATTCTTCTCTAGGTGTTGGTTTAGGCTCGGGTTTGGGTTCAGGTTTTGAGGGAGATATTGATTCAGCTTTTGGAGCTGGCATAGAGGAGGGTTTTTCAACTTTTTGTGATTCATCAAAAATATTTTCTTTAATTATGGGTCTTGACGAGCTTGCTGATGGTGAAGGCATGGATTCTTTTTGAGGTTCTTCTCTAATTGGTGCAGATTCCTTCTTTTTAGAAACTGAAGAGGGAGTTGCGAATTTTATCTGATCCGGAGAAATTGTATCTGCTGCTTTGGGTGCAGGCATAGAACCGGTAGATGCGGTAATAGAAGCAACCTTTGAGGAAGTTGTAAAAGCACCCTTTGGTGCAGACAGTGTTATGTGAGGAATCTGCCTTGCATTAATGATTGCATCTAAACCTATGTCAATTGGTTCAACTAATGGTTTTAGAGAGGGCGTTTCTGCCCCAAGTTTTAGTATTTTTTCTTTCAGGGTTTGACTTCCAGCTGTCATTAGACTAAGTTTCTTCTTAAGCTCTTGGTTTTCTTCTTTCAGTTTTTCTTCTCCTTTTTCAGCTTCAGTTTCAATCGATTCAATTGAACCCATCAAAGCATGCATCTGCAGTTTAAGTTCTTCTCTTTCAGCGTTAAACAAATCCTGTTGTAATCGTGTATCTTCTATTTCTTTATCCAGATCTACTTTCTCTTTCTGCAAGTCCTCAACTAATTTAGATAATTGATCTAATTCTGTTGTTAGTTCACGAACTTTTTCATCTGATTGTGTTTGAAACATTTTTTCTTGAAGTTTCTCAAAAAGTTTAATTCTACGCATTGCCAATTGAGGAGAAATATTCTCTTTTTGCATGAAATTAAGAATATACTCTAAATCGTGGGGTTGAATGCTGTACTTCTTAAGAAGTTCTTCTATGGAAATGTCCCTTTCACTCATAACCTTCAATAAATCATACTAAGATTTAACTTAATAAAGTTTAGTTGTTGGCGGGAAAAGGAAACGTTTTTTTATCTGGATGACCTTTTTTTTCCAAGGTGCTTTGATGGTAGAGCTTAGAGGATTGATGATAAATAGATTAATTGTTTTACTTCAGGTTTTCATATTTCCAGCATATTTCTATGTTTGGATGAATATAGAACCGATGAAAAGTGTAACTCTAGATGGCTTCTTTTTCTGGGGAACCAATCCTTTATCAGGGACACCAGAAGCAGTCATATTACGAGGTATAGCTCCGCTGATTTTTGCACTGCCATTTTCACTTGTTTCTTTAGTTAAAGCAACACGAGTCGCTAGTTCATACGAACTCATGTGGAGGGCCTTAGGAAAAGTAAGAATCGATACAAAAATCTTTTACATGGTTAATGCAATTTTCTGTTTGTTTTTCTTAATATTACCATTTGGAGCTCCTTTAATATCTGTGTTTGGAGCGTTTTTTGCAGTCAAACTAATATTATATGCATTTGGAGTCAAAAAGAATGTACCTACTATTTTGGTTGTCATCCCAGGACTATTTCTAGCTGCCATCCCTTTGATGATAACAATTGCTTTCTTTGTGGAGTATTCACAGGTGTTCGTACCAATTTGGAGCGTATGGACAAGTTACGCACCAATTTTTTATGGAGTCGTTTTGTGCTTAGCCTGCGCGATTGCTATAGGTAATTTTCTGATGCTTCTTAGAGAGGGAGCTTCACAAGTATCCTATAAGAAGGAAATTGCTGATAGAATTGGTTTAGTTATTAAGATGTTCTTGTTTGGAGGAATCTTAGCACTCTTTGCTTTTGTTGATAAATGGAAATTGAATGGTCATTCAATATTCATTATCAATATTATAGCTGTTGCACTAAGTGTATTCGAAACATTTGTGCGGTGGAGAAAGCAAATGATGAAGGAAACTGGTTCAGGTGGAAGAATAATGGTTATTCTCTTCATTGCTGTAAACTTCTTTGTTAAATACATGACAAGACCTGAAATAGCAATCACAATAATTGTTGCATTGTCAGCAAGTATATTCTTTGCGCTCTTCATTGTAGCGTATAAATATGCTACAGATGAAACATTGTTTGAGTAATCATCAATGTACTCATTGGAATCAAGGAATTAATAATTAATTCCTAACCAAAATTTTTATATGCTGACTTATGAAGTCCTTATCAAATTCCCCCTAGCTTTGAGAAGGTTCCGATGAGTAGCAAACATAATGATTTAGAAATAACTAGAAAAATTGAAGAAAATACTGAAAAGCTAATAAAGGAAATCTTAGCTGATCAGAAAAAAACAATTGCTTCAATCAACAAAGAAACAGAAGGAAAGATCAAAGCAATTCAAGAAAAAATTGTAGAAGAGGCAAAAAACAGTGCTGATTCTGAATTTTCAAAAAAGAAAGCAAAGAAAGAACTTGAGCTTAAACTTCAAATTACAAAATATAGAGACGATTTGGTCTATGGTCTCATAGAGAAAGCAAAAAAGAAAATAGCTGCTCTCACAGGTACCAAAGAGTATGAAAAAAGTCTTGAAAAATTGGTTTTAGAAGCTACTTTAACTCTTAAACAACCTGAACTTACTGTTTTATGTAGAAAAGAAGACAAAGATATCTTCTCAAAACAGTTTTTTGACAATATTTCTAAACAAATCACAGACAAAGAACTTAATGTGAAATTTAACTTGTCAAAAGATTTTATCAAATCAATGGGTGGAGTAAAAGTAGAGACGGTTGATAGAAAAATCAGCATTGACAATACTTATGAGAAGAGAATTGAAAGGTCTTTAGATGGGTTAAAAAGAGAACTCTCATTATTACTTACACAAGAAGGTTAATATCTATGAGCAAAAAATTCTGGGCAAAGACAAGCGTGTTTCTTTTATTGGCTATATTTATGTTACATCCTTATTCAAACGTTGCTAGAGCACAATCAGACCAGTATATTGGTGCGATTAATGGACGTGTGTCTGAAACATATATTGTTAGAAACACTAGAGTTACCATTCAAGCAACCATTGTTAACTTTGGTAATTTAGAGATTGAAGTAATATCCTTTAATGTTGATTTTGTTCATTTAGGTGGAAATGATAAATTCAACACAACTTACAGTATAAAGTATGATTATTATCACAGAACTCTTGAACCAGGAGCTAGTTTAACAGGCACCCTTAGAGAAGAAATTACAAGTCCAGAAGCGGACTATAATGTCTCAATATACTTCAAAGCCCTTGATACTTATCACCCACATGAAACCTTTGGACCTAGTGCTGTAGATTTCATAGCCGCTGAAAATATTACTGTATCCGTTGTTGATTTTGGAGGGCCTTCAAACATAATTTTAGGTATTGGTCTAGCTTTTGCCGCTGGTGTAGGAATTGTTGTGATTGTAATTATCTATGGTTGGATAAAGGAGAAACTAACAAAGAGAAGATATTAGTTAAACTAAATTTAAGTTAGACTTAACAACCAACTTTTAGGAAGGTAAATCAAACCTTCTTTTATCATTTGTAAAAGAATTTTTTCTAGCTTGTTTAACCCAATATTAAATAAATCACAACTTTTGATCAAATCATCTAAAGCTCCTGATACATTTCCCTTTATCAGACGTAAAATAGTATCAGATAGCGATGCTGAAGGTATGTCTGGGAGTTCAACTTGTTTTTGTACATAACTTTTAATTAAATTGGAAATTAACTCAGTATGAGAATCAGCTATAGAAAAGAATTTCTCTGCTAAGTCTGCATTTAGATTTTCAGCTTTAAGAAAAACATCACAGTCGTGTGACGACTTTTCACAAATTATTGCTTCTCTGGAAGTGTAAGTAATAATTTTACTACAATTATTACAGAATCTGTGTCTGTAATTATCAGGGATTTCATTGATTACCTCACAATTATAACATCGAAAAAGAATTCTCATTCATCTACTTCCTCATACAATTTTCGTGCAAAAATCAAAAAACCAGTATGTCCAATCATTCTTGTATTTGGTCGGATAGCATGTGCTTTAAGTTGGATATCTCTACGTATCAGTTCAAGAGCTTGTATATCACCAAAACTAAATTCTAGAAATTTGGTAAATACTTTCTCAATTTGATTATATGTTGGCAAAAAGACCGTAATTATACCTCCATATTTCAAGGAGTCAAATGCATATGGAATCACTGTACAAGGATCGCCTAAATCAAGAACTACGGCATCAACACCCTTTTCATCAAACCCAGTTGAAACATCTTTAAGCTTCATTGATACATGTGATTCAACTCCAATTCTCGAAAGATTTTTCTTTGCTGTATTGAATGCTTCCTCTCTATTTTCATAAGTATAAACATGCCCTGTGGAACCCACATATGTTGCTAGTATTGATGTTAAAGCTCCACTTCCAGTTCCAGCTTCAATTACTCTACTACCAGGTTTTATTCCACCATTTAATAAGATTGAACCAGCATCTTTTGTATAGATTATCTGAGAACTATGTGAAATCTGCTTAAGAAAATCACTAGGTATTGGATTATAGATAGTTAAACTGATTGATTTGTTGGTAGTTACATTTGTTCCAAATGGTTTTCCAATAATCTGGTCAAAATCAAAAAAACCTTTGTGACAATGAAATTGTTGACCACTAGTTGCTTTAGCTAGCCATCTTTTTCTATTATCTAGAACAATTAAAACATCAGATCCATCAGTAATGAGCTCATTTTCAGTAGGTGTTGTCATAAAATCCAAGCAAAAAAAGGAATATGAGAATAAAAATTTATTTTTCTGGTAGAGAAGATATTTAAATTTTCTTTACTGCATATTATGAGTACTGCTTCCAATTAATTTAATAGCCTGCTTTCTTGATAGAAGACGTCTTGTTAAGAATGTAGCAAATGTTTTGAAGAAGTTTGATTAGAAAAAGGAGAAAGATGAAAAAGAAAAATCAAAGGAAGTTTTTCTCTTTTAATATATCTTCTAGTTTTGGATAGCCAATTTCCTCAAGTTCATATCTTACCCTAACTATTGGTTTATTGACTTTAACTAGTCGAGTTATATCTATTGGAGTTGCTGAAATAACCACATCACAATCTGTATTATTGATAGTTTCTTCTAAATCCTTGAGCTGCTGCTCAAAATAACCCATGGCCGGAAGAAGAGTACCTATTTCTGGATATTTATCAAAAGTCTCTTTCATACTTCCAACTAAATAGGGACGAGGATCAACAAGTTCCTTTGCACCATATCTTCTAGCTGCAACAACACCAGCACCATATTTCATTTCACCATGAGTTAACGTTGGTCCATCTTCTATAACTAAGACTCTTTTTCCTTTAACTAACTCAGGGTTATCTAAAAAAATAGGGGAAGCAGCTTCAATTATGACTGCATTGGGATTAGCTTTTCGGATATTCTCCTCAAGTTCCATAACATTCTTGTAATCTGTTGTAGTTATTTTATTGACAACTACAACATCTGCTAGGTTGAGAGTTGTTTCTCCTGGATGATATGAGGTCTCATGTCCCACCCTATGTGGATCGGCTATAACTATTTGTAAATCAGGTTGATAGAATGAAAAATCATTATTACCTCCATCCCAGAGAATAACATCTGCTTCTTTTTCAGCTTCTCTCAAAATAGCTTCATAGTCCACACCAGAGTATATCACTAAACCTTTGTCAATATAGGGTTCATATTCTTCTCTTTCTTCAATAGTTGTTTCATGTTTATCTAAATCAGAATATTCAGCAAATCTTTGAACAGCTTGTTTAACAAGATTTCCATATGGCATTGGATGACGAATAGCTACGATTTTCTTCCCAGCATTTTGTAAAAGTTGAACAATTTTACGGGAAGTTTGGGATTTACCGCTTCCAGTTCTAACTGCACATACACTGATTAAGGGTTTAGTGCTCTTAATCATTGTACCTTTAGTACCTAAAAGAGAAAAAGCTGCTCCACATGCGTTTACAAGTGATGCTTTATGCATAACATATTCATGTGTAACATCAGAATATGAGAAAACTACCTCGTCTACATCATATTTCTTGATAATTTCTACAAGTTCACTTTCATCATAAATGGGAATACCATTAGGATATAATTCTCCAGAGAGTTCAGCAGGATATTTACGATCAACAATATCTGGGATTTGTGTAGCAGTAAAAGCTACAACTTCATAAGATTCATTGGTACGATAATATGTGTTAAAGTTATGAAAATCCCTTCCTGCTGCGCCCATAATCAATATTTTTCTTCGTTTTGTGCTCATCATTGACCCTCAACGCTTTATAATTCGAACTATCAGTTGCGTATTAAAAAATTTGTGATTTACTAGCGAAGTAAAACGGAGAAAAATAGCTCAATATGCCACCTCAAAAATTGTTTAAGCTTTTATTCTAAATCTTAGAACCAACCTATCATCGTCAATAGAAACCTTTGTTACTCCTTGTAAACCTGAAGATCAACCATATACATGTGAATTATTTCTGCTTTATTTTTCGGTTAATATACCATTGCATCAAAAAAATAATTCCTATCGATATTAGGAGTCCAAGAAAAGTTGCCACAATGAGTGATATACTACGTATTTTACTAGAAAGATTTTGGGTTGCAAAATAAGCAATGACCATCCCACCAACGCTAAAAACAAAAGGAGATGCAAATCCTAAAGCCAACATCTTCTTTGTAACTACAGGAGATTCTTTTTCACTCATCTTAATATTAAATGGAGAGTATAACATTAAAATTTTATTAAATGAGCACTTCAAACTAATTATCATCTAAATGAGATAGATGATTGCACACAATAGTTATCACATGTGATGCAAGATAATCCTTTTCTCCCAAACTAATTGGAATATACTTAATATCAGACAACGCTTTTTCTTGTTCATCAGACAAGTCGTGCTGACTTCCTAAAATAAAACACAAAGAAAGATTTTTTTGAGTAAGTATTTTTTGTTTATCAATGGATAAACCTGCAGATGTAAGATAAAAGATTGAGGAATCTTTAGTAAGATTATCTAATAATTTATTGAAACGTATCACTTTATATTCTGCTTTGTATTCTTTAGGGCTTGACAGAACATCTAGCATCATGTAGGTAGAATCAATTTCATTTTGAAGAGTATCAAATTTATCTGAAATTGGAATGCTTAACACCTTTTGTTCTTGTTCATGGGACATATAAACTAATAATTGAATCTCCCTATTTATTCTGTTATTCCATCTGCTTAAATTTAGCAAACAGCGTGAAAGAACATCTAGTCTTTCTTGGCCTCCTACGACTGACTTTATGGTTTTTTTAGTCGTGCTTCTTATGGTTGAAGAAGGAATCAAAAAGATTAATTTCAAAAGTTATTCCCCCAGCTTAAGAAAAGAATAAAAGAAGAAGATTGAAGAGTTATCTGCCTCTTCTATCATCTTTAGATCTTATGTTTGTCCTCCCTCTATGAATAGAGCAAGAAATACAATAATATGCAATCTTCTTTTGACGAGGAATATATGCACCTTCATCTCTAAGTTCTTTAGCTAACCGGTAATCAACTGCACTGGAATAGACACTGAATTTTTTAGCTTTATCAGTTGGAACTAATTTTCCGCAAGAATGACATTGAACTGATGTGGCTCTACCTCGTTTTCCTCCAGACCTTCCTCCCGATTTTCTCTTTTTAGGCATGTTAAATATTCACCTTCATTATACTGTACCTAAATCAGAAACTAAGTTTGAACTTTTAAATTTGTTGAAAAATGAGCGAGAAATGTTTATGAATCAATTTCTTTTGAAAATAGCTTCTCATAGATTTGTTTGAGATATAGTTCTGCTTCATTCATCACTTCCTCACCAAATTTAGTGATTACATAGTATTTTCTGTCGATTCTTTCATCACTATTTCTCATTTCTGTTTTTTCTACCAAACCTTCTCTTTCAAGAAGATATAGTATTGTATAATTTGTTACAGTAGCTGGACTAAAGTTGAATCGTTCTTGGATTTCTTGTTTTAACTGATAAGCATATTTTGGCTTTTCTCTTAGAAGTTTTAGAACCCATATCCAAAGTAAATCAATAGTGAGATTCTTTACTAGACGTTGATACGCCTTGGAATCTTTTGAACTTTTGACTGAATTTTCAGAACTCATCGTTTAAAGAAGAAATAACTTGTTTAAAAAATTTCAGTAAAAATGAAAAAAGAGTTATTTTAGTGGGACATACAGTGAGGATCTTGTTGCTCCAATACCTGGGGCTCCATGACGAACCACTTTTGTACTTGGTGAGAATTCACCTAAGAGGTGCCCAATCATTTGAGGTTGAATTTCAATTTCTAAAAATTCACGACCATTGTAGACAGCTATTGTTGCCCCTACCATTTCAGGAAGAATGGGCATATCTCTAACATGAGTGCGAACGACAAGTTTCTCACCTCTGTCTCCTGTTTCCATAGCTCTTCTAATATCCTCTAACAATTTCTTTCTTCGTGGTGTCCAAAATTCTTGACGAGATAAACTCCTTCTTCTTCTTGAAGGTAATAAGTCTAATATTTCATCCATGGACATTTGTTTTAATTC
>JAGLXK010000112.1 GCA_023132955.1 Candidatus Heimdallarchaeota archaeon | reverse complement strand
TAGTCCACTTTAGTTTTTTCTTACGTGTTCTCAGAATGACAATCAAGAAGGCAAAGGTAGCAAACATCAGACCTGAAATTGCACCAAATTCGTATACAACAGGTAGTGCATACACGACACTCCAACAATTTGAAAGAGTGCTGTTGCCAGCAAAGTTAGTAGCAACAATAACATAGTAAAATGTTCCCTCTGTTGGAAGTATGTCGACAAAGGAAGATGTGACAGTGTTACCAATAGGAGTGAGACCTTCAACCGATAAGATATTAGCAGTTGAACGATAAATATAGTATGATGAAGCACCTGGTACATCATTCCAATACAAAGAAATTGTAGTACTATTGGTAGGATTAGGTAAAATCGTGGATAAATAAGGAACCATAGGAGGACCTGCAAAAAGTTTATAGAAAATATCTCTATCTGTTCCAGCGCTAGTATAATTAGTAACATCGTGCCAAACAATATGAACAATACCAACAGAATCAACTGCAAGCGAAGGATATTCAGAATGTTCTGTACTCTCTTTAGAAATAATTTCATTGTATGTCCCTATAGATGATAAAGAAGTCCAGTTTTTATAGAATACATCTCTATCTACACCACTACCTTCAAGATTAGTATCGTCATGCCACGCAATATGCACATCACCTGCAGAATCTATTACAATTGAGGGATGGGAAGAATCATTTGCACTTTCTGTGGAGACAATTTCAGTTGTTGTCCATGAAGATGTTAAAAAGTCCCTGTATTTGTAGAAAATATCCCGATCTGTTCCAGCTCCGGCTAAATTTGTTGAATCTTGCCATGTTAACTGTACATTGCCTAAAGAATCTACAGCAAGAGAAGAAAAGTATGAATCACCTGTACTTTCTGTGGACGCAACTTCTGTTATTATCCAAGATGTGGAAGATGAGTTCCAATACTTATAGAAAATATCATTATCATATCCACTCCCAGCGTAATTAGTATATTCATGCCATGCTACATGCACATTTCCTTTTGAATCGGTATCAAGAGAAGGTTTCCAAGAATTAGATACGCTTTCTGCCGAAACGACTTCTGTCGTTGTCCATATAGTGGAAGAAGCGTTCCATCGTTTGTAGAAAATATCAGTATTAAAATTACCAGCACCAGCAATATCTGTCTCATCATCCCAAACAATATGTATATTCCCTAAAGTGTCGACAGCAAGCGAAGGTTCTCGAGATTGATTTGTACTTTCGGTTGATAATACTTCAGTTGTGGTCCAAGATGCATTAGATGCTTCCCATCGTTTATAGAAAATATCCCGATCTGTTCCACAACTATCATAATCAGTTATATCTTCCCATGCTATATGCACATTCCCTGCAGAATCAGCAGCAATGGAAGTTTTAAGTGATGTATCAGAACTTTCGGTGGAAACGACAACTATTGGCTCCCATGAGTTTGTAGTTGCATTCCAGCATCTGTAGAAAATATCTGAATCTGTTCCAGATCCAGCATAATCAGTCCAATCAATCCATGCTACATGCACATTTTCAAATGTGTCGACCGCAATAGAAGGATATGCAGAATTCCAAATAAGTTCTGTCGAAACCACTTCTGTTGTATTCCATTTCCAAGTAGAACGATCAAAGGAATCTAATTTGTATTGATTTTGTTCTTTTTCTAGTAGAGCTTTTGAGGAAGGATTATTAAGAGAAGAAGAGCTTACTAAAAAAAACATAATGAGAATGCTTAAACTCATAAAGAGTTTCTTTTTTTTATTTTTCATAATATCAGCTTTTTTTTATTTCTAGTCTTGTTTACAACAAACTAGATTTTTCAAACTGTTCACATTGGGAGCTTACAATAAAAGCATTTTCCCTTTCTTAATAGACTTAATCCTTGACTCTTACTTAAACTAAGATAGATTTTAATCCGAACTAAAAGAAGAAAAAAGTAAGAACTAGATGAAACTAGTTCATTTTAATTTATTTTTACGAGTTTTCATAATAACTACAGAGATGAATAGAACACCAAGTATCAGACCAGATATAATACTAAATTCTCTCAAATGAGGAACTTTATACTCAACATATTCACAGTTCGAATGAGTGCTGTTTAGTACACCGTCAGTTGCTACAATCACATAGAAGTATATATCTTCTGAGGGAAGCGTATCGACATAGGAAGTTGAGCCAACAGTAGCTATTGGAGTTAACCCTTCAACTGACCAGATATAGGAAGCAGATCTGTAGATGTAATATTCCGTTGCTCCATCAATATTGTCCCATGCTAAATTGATGCTATCTGTATCTGTAGGATTGGGTAAAAGAGGAGCTAATTCAGGAGCGTCAAGGTCAGGAAACTTCACTTCGACATATTGACAATTAGAATGCGAGCTGTTTCCTAAGAAGTTTCCAGCTACAATAACGTAGTAGTAGAATCCTTCAGCAAGTAAAGTATCAATATAGTCACTAGAAGAAACAGTAGTAAGGGGGATGAGTCCTTCCACAGACCAGATGTAAGAGGTAGAACGATAAACATAGTAGGTGGTTGCCTTAAGTACATTATTCCAGTCTAGAAAAACAGTGTCAATATCAGTAGGGTTGGGGATAATAAAGGCTAGTTCAGGCGCAACAAGAGGACCTTCGAAAAATTTGTAAAAGATATCAATATCTATTCCACTCCCAGCATAATCAGTTTCATCTTGCCACGCTACATGCACATCCCCTGCAGAATCCACAGCAAGAGAAGGATTTTCAGAACCACTTATACTTTCCGTGGAAACGACTTCTGTCGTGGTCCATAAAGAGGTAGAAGCTTCCCAGCGTTTGTAGAAAATATCAAATTCTATTCCAGCCCCAGCATAGTTAGTAAAATCATGCCACGCTACATGGATAGTACCAGTAGGGTAAACAGCAAGAGAAGGATA
>JAGLXK010000111.1 GCA_023132955.1 Candidatus Heimdallarchaeota archaeon | reverse complement strand
CTTATCAATCCATCCAAACCAATTCTACCCATAAAAGCTACTTTTACGGGAGAAGCAGTCACTTCAACAGGATCTAATAAAGATGTAAAACCACCAGATATATCTGTCTGATATTCAGCAATTAATGTACTGAATATGGTGCTTGGCATTCCTCCAGTAAAGAAGTATAAGTAACTTCCTGGCAATGCTTCTGCTCTTGACCACATCAAATTTGTTCCATAAGCCGCATTAAACAGCAAGGCTATTTCAACTGCTCTTATCAAGCTGCCATCAACTCCTAAAGACGAATCAACATCTAACAAGAGTGTAGCATTATCAGGTGATTTGAAAGGTCTTCTTAATATATAATCTTGATAACCTGCTTGATTTGAAGCAATAAAAGCCCAATTTTTCACTGCGCTGAATAGTGGATTAGCATCTATAGCTGGCATTACGCCACCTATAAGGTCTAATTCTATAACAGCTGCAGAATCTATACCAGCGATTATTCGCATTTCTTCTACAAAAACAAGGTTCATAGCACTTGTATGGGGTGTACTTTGCTCAGATACTATTTGAGCTTGAGTCACTGACCCGCTCAATGTTAACAGAACAATTGTTAAACCCAACAATACTGAACCCATAATTGACTTATTTTTCATTTTAGACCTCCAATAATTGTCTACTCTTAGATAGTGTTTAGACATAATATAAATATTGTTTTAGAATCTAACCAAATCAAGAAGTTCGAAAAAAATAGAGGTTCTAGTTACAATCTGTCTAAATGGTTTTATGGGAAATTGACACTTTTTTGAAAAAGAAACTAATCATAAAAACAGAGTTAACAGAAAGAATCTATGACATTTTTTCTCGAAGTCTACTAGCGGCGGTTTCTGGTAATATTCCATTAATGTAGGTCATCGTGCTAGTTTCAACTGCCCCCAGTAATTTCAGCGATTTGATATTTCTCTGGGGTGTATGAATTTTAAAATAAAGATGGAACATGTTAGATCCTTGTGTATTCAAGGGACTCTGATGTAATGAAAGTGAATAACTGATGTTTTTCTCGAAAATATCATTTAGCGAGATAATTATTTGCTTAATAATGGAGATGAAAGAATTCGTCTCGGATCTTGTACACTGATGAAGAAAATTAACATGCCGTTTTGGATATACAAACACATCATAAGCATGCCTTGCAAAATATGGAACAAAAGCTATTAGATTATTATCTTGAAATACAATTCTCTCTTCTTTCTCTTGTTCTTCAACGATGTAATTACATACCATACAAGATCTTTCTTTTTCTCTATATTTCTTAATTGAATCAAATTCTTTCTGGATCATATTTGGAATCATTGGAAATGCATAGATTTGTCCATGAGGGTGGATAAGGGTTGCTCCTACATCCTCACCATAATTTTCGAAAGGTAGTATGTATTTGATATTTTTATCTATGCTTAATTCTTTGGTAGCTTCCACCCATGAATTAAAAATTTGGAAAGTTTCCTCAGTTGATAAATCAATAAACTTAGCATGGTGATTGTCTGTATATACAACAATTTCACATTTACCATAACTCCCCATTTTAATCTGAAATTCTCCTGAACTAAATTTTCGAGTGTCACCCTCTGCATCTAGCGCTGG
>JAGLXK010000110.1 GCA_023132955.1 Candidatus Heimdallarchaeota archaeon | reverse complement strand
ACTCATTATGTTCAAGAATAACTGGCTATGTATCTTTATATCCATATCTGTACTGTAGTTAGATTTTCTTCTGAGTTTAAATAATAAAATATAGATAAGAGTACGATGGCAAAAGTCTTGCGAACAGAACTAATGGAAGTGAAGTTCAATAAAGAGTTAAGTAGTCTTTGCCATCAGACTAAGAACCTCTATAATCGAGCAAATTTTCTGGTAAAAGAGCAGAGGAAAACTATGGGAAGGATTCCTTCCTACTTTGACCTTGATCGAGTGCTGAAAGGAGAAGAGAACTACAAACTCTTGCCTGCTCATACTGCTCAACACACGCTCAAACTCCTTACTCGCAACTGGAAAGCCTATTTTCAAGCGATAAAAGAATGGAAGAAGAATCCCAAGAAGTTTCTCAGTAAGCCTTTTTCTCCTCACTTTAAACGCCCTAAAGCTGAAACTGTAGCTATTATCAGCAATCAACAAGCAAAAATTGTCAATGGATGGTTGAAATTTCCCAAGAAAGTGAATTTCACTCTAAAGACAAGATTATCTTCACATAATGATCTGAGAGAAGTGCGAATCATTCCTCGAGGAGTGGGATATACAATTGAGGTGGTTTACTACAAGTATCTTCCCAAACTTAAGAAGAAATTTCCATCTAGAAAAGGTGCTATTGATTTGGGGTTGACCAACCTCGTCACTTTCGTGGATAACATCGGTTCACAGCCGATTGTCATCAAGGACGAGGGAAAAGGGATAAAGTCCATAACACAGTATTATCTCAAAGAAGTAAAAAGGATACAGCATCAATATGCAGAACAACAAAGAACCCAATTAAAGCAAAAGAGTAAGTTAATTTATGGTAAAACGTTTCTTCATCTTCGTCAGCAGTGGAGATGGAAAACCAAGGATTGGTTACATAAAGTAAGTAGATTCTTGGTTGATTTGTGGGACGAAAGAAGATTACATATGATCTACATTGGATACAATCCTCTGTGGAAACAACAATTACGATTGAGAAAAAAGACCACTCAGCTGTTTGTGATAGTACCTTTTAATAAGCTAATAGCCTTGCTTCGCTACAAAGCTGAGGAAAAAGGAATACAAATTGAGTTAGTTGAAGAGTCCTATACTTCTAAATGTAGTTTTCTCGATAGTGAAATCCCTCAAAAACACCCCTCTTATATGGGAAAGCGAGTGAAACGTGGTTTGTTCTGTTCTGCTACAGGTGTTCTGATCAATGCTGATGTCAATGCCGCATTTAATATTTTACTGAAAGGCGATCCGCAAGCACTTCCACCTAGAAGTGTGGGCGGGGTAGGAGGGTACGTGGTTTACCCGCTTAGAGTGAGCTATCAAGCAATGACTCTCTAGGAAAGATAGCGTTCATATGAGAGTATGACAAAATCAAATCATATTCGTATCTATTTGGAGAAGAAGTGAGTAGAAAAAAAAAGAACTACTCGATTTCGATATAGGTTTCTTTTATTTTTGTTTCCGCTTCGATAATTTCCTTTCTAGTATCTCTTCCTTTCTCAAGCACTTCCCAGAACCTCTCTACATAATCGGGATGAATTCCAGTTAGTACTCCTCGAATTGTTAAAATTGGTTCTTCTATAGAATTTAGAGAAACTTTTATGTCTCCTTTTTCG
>JAGLXK010000011.1 GCA_023132955.1 Candidatus Heimdallarchaeota archaeon | reverse complement strand
ATATATAATGATTGAAATTTTATTCTCATGACCGCTAAGAATGAAGAGTCTATTCCTAGTGCGAAATTGAAAGAAATAGAAAACGGTAAAGTTGTTGTAAAACCAAACAATAATAAACAACAATTAGCAGATGCTCCAGTGAAAAAAAGAAAATTTCCATTTTACTTATTCTTATCTGAAAGTGCAATTCTTGTTCTAATAATTGTTTGTTTTAGTTTAATGAGTGTAGCCCCCGATTTGTTCTTCAATGTTTATTATGATGGATGGATATATATCATTCATTCCCCCTATCCATGGACATTAGTATTAATTTTTGCAATTCCAGCTCTAGCATTGCTTAATACTTACTTCTATATTTTTGGCTTGGATTCAACTCATAGAGGTAAGATATATATTGTCAGATTTCTAAGTATAGCTGCATTAATTACTCTAGCTTTTCCTTTAGCCGATGCCCCTAGTTCATATGGTTACTCAGTACCTGCTATTGGTTTTCTTATAGGAATGTATGTGTTCATGAATTATTGTTTTGTTAGCCACATAGTGCTGAAGACATACCTCTTAACAAAGAAAGAAACAATAAAAAACTCGCTATTCAGAAAAGCCATAGCTGGTTCTCCTGCAGAATTGGAATGGAGAAAATATCACACATTCTCAGGATATTTAGCTATAATTACTGGTGTCTTATTCATACAATTTTTCTGGCTTCTCTATCATGTTTTCATACGTCCTTCAATAGTTCGAAAAGCTAAAAGAAAACTAATCATAAATTCACTCAATTTCGAAGAGGATGTTAATTTAACAACTGTTGCACTTGATATAGGCATTTCTTTAGAAGAGACAATTTTCCTCCTAAAACAGCTCCAACTAAAGAGACAACTGAGTTTAGAATTCACTCGTTATGGTGCTGTTCTGAAGGAAGTAAGGAAAGCTAAGTGGTTCACTTTTGTTATTCAAGAAAAATATGATGCTTTTTTGACTAAGCAGAAAATGACTGAATATGAATTGAAAGCAAATCGTTTCATTGAATTAACTGAAAGGATAAAACTTAAGCTAAGTGATTTTAGAAAAGTTCTAGAAATAGATGAAAACTTCTCAAGTAATGATCTACTATTGCTACTACCTCCAAAAATTGCTAAAATAAGGAAACCGCTGTTCAATATTCATACACATATTTTCTTTAATCACGATCAAGCTCTATTATTGAGAGAAAAAATAACTAAAACTTTTGTGGAAAATGGTGAAAGAATCTTTGGAAAGAAGACTCCAAAAACTCCTGCTAAAACAAAACCTAAATCCACAAAATAGTTTTTTTATCCTATATTTTTGAATCTTCTTCCAGCTTTTTTGTTTCGATATGTTTGGTATTTCTTTTTGATTCGCCAAATAAGTCTATATCGCATAGAAATAATTACTATCAATAAAGCTGCTACAATGCTTGAACTAATGCTAGAGACTAATATTATCTCTTGCCGTCTTTGGTCTTGAGTAAGATCAGCTGTCTCTTCAAAGTATTCTGCTAAACCAGTAGAATCAGTTAGAAAGGCAGATATTCTCTCAGAAGCTGTCATTTCAAAATCGCATTCTGTGACATAAATTCCAGATACATCAAAATTGAAAGAGATGAAAGTATATTCGCCAGCTTTTACCGATTTCTGAGCATTTATATCTCTCATACCTTTTTCTTCGAAGTCCAGAGTGAAGATAACATAGGAATCAACCCTAGTATAGTTATCTGTTATATATCCTGTGTTATCAAAAATCAGGAAATAGAACCCTTCTTCAACAATTACTGAAAATGAACCATATTTCATATCTTCAATCATTGTGTTAGGAACATAATAGAAAGGGGATCCAGAAACAACTGTAGGAAGAATGACTGCTAGTAATGCAAATGTTAGAAGAGCAGTTTTTCTTTTCATTTTGATATCACCTATTTTATCAAATATAGAGCTTAAAATAGTATTGAAGAAAGATACTTATCAATTTTTGCCTTTGAGGTTTAAATAATGAAAACTTGTATACTATCTAACTGAATGCGACAAAAGGGTTTGGGTGGGGGTTTTACCCCCCAAGTGGAAAAGAGGTCATTTCAACCTCCTCCAAGAAACTATTGCTGAAATTAATATATAAATCAGTAGATGAAAGGCTACACTGAAAGTAAGAAAACTAACCTTCTAGGTGCTTTTTTCTGCGTATTTTTCTTTTCTTACAAGAGGAATTAGGAACAGGATTTTTGACAGTTTCCTACTTGATAATATTAGATAAAAAAAATAAAAAGATTGGAAACTAGAGTCTTATTGGTATTTCAGCAAAATCCAGACTATTTCTTATTTGGATTCTTTTGATTTGATCTATTATCCTTGGAAGCTTTATGTGAAGCATTATTAGGATTTTTTGAATTAGACCTTTGATTACGAGAGCTTTTACTGCCTTTACCCATTTCTTTTTTCACCTCATGTATGTTTATCCATTCAAAATCACAAGTGATTTTTGGCTAAAGTGGAAGTTATCAAAAAATCCCTGAAACAAAACCCTATCTCGAATTTATCAAATTCTTACAAGTCTCATTTCTGAATTAAGTTTTACTTCTAATATATGGCCAATCTATTAAGACAATCATCCTTTATAAATCTAGCAAAATGAGATAAGAGTTATAAATCTAGAAGAGAAGTTGACTTCTATGGGGAAAGAAGAGGAAAAACCTACTTCTGAAGAATTGCTTAATGAAATAATGCAGTTCAATTTCTCTCAACTACTTTAATCTCCCATCAAATATTCCATCTCTTCTTGAATTTCTTTTAATTCCTCAGGATAACGTATGCTGTCTCTTATCATTTCTTTAAGTTCTCTCTTCAATTCAGTATATGAACAAGTATACGTTGCATATTCATCAAATACCCCAATAATGCCTTTTATCTCAAACCATTCATTCTTCCAGTTTTTCAGATGCTCTATATAACTCCTAACACCATACTTCTTACCATAATCGTTGAGTTCTTGTTCGAGTTGCTTCCTAAGAGGTTCATCCCAAGATGAGTATTTTTTCTTATTTTCCTTACTTAGTCTTCTTTGTTCCTTTATTCCTTCTCTGATTAATCTATTTAGTTCTCTCCTTTCTTCCTTTTCCAATCTTTTCATATTCTTTCTATGCATATAGAAATCGTAGAATTTCTTCACACCAATAAATTCCCAAGGTTTATCTTTCAAACTTTCAAGCAATCCTACAGGATCATTTATTCTTCCCCATTTGCAGTTTAGATTACTAGAAAAAGTTTTGTTTTCCTTATACTGAACTATCAAGTCTGAAAGAAATACTTCTTTATCTATTTCTTCGGTAGGAAAGATTAGAGAGGCTCTAGTAAGTAGTTGAGCTATTAATCGTTCATGAGCTCTTTTTCTGCTTTCACTTGATTCAGGTAGATTAAGATTATTCATCAAACTCAATTCTATTCTTCTCCAGTTTCGTTTCAAATATCTATTATCATCTTCTCTTATTTCACCAACTTTCTTTTTTGCTTTCAGAGGGATGTGGAACAAGAGGTGTAGGTGAACTATAATGAGAAATTTGATTTATAAAGGTGGTAAATTTATAGGATAATACTAATAAATACTAATTTTTTCTTCATCTAGAGAGAGAATACTATGAATGAGAAGGACTATGTTTCAAAATTAGAGCATTTCATAGAAAAATTACTTGAACCAATAAAGAATTTACCTTTTTCAATATTGATAAAATCAATCACAAAATACGAAATTATACCCTTTGATATGGAAATTGCAGAACAAACAGGATTATTAGAAAGATTAAAGAAAGCCTGTATGATTGCTTGTAAAGTAGCCTATGATAAAGGTATAGAGGCCAAAAGGATTAATGAGGTAGGGAATTACATTGAACCCTTTATGATAAATGCATTAAATAAAGTAGGGATGAAAGCGGGCACTCCACTAGCACAAGATGGAAAACGAAAATCATCAGGATATCCTGACATTTATGTTGAGGACATTGATAAAACCCCATTTTATCTTGAATGTAAAACCTACAACAAAACTAACATCAACTCATCGTTTCGTACTTTTTATGTTTCACCTTCTCCAAATCCAAAGATAACAATAGATGCACATCATTTGATGGTTGGATTTGAAATAAAAACAGAAAAGAGAGATCAAAAAACAATTTATGTTCCTGTATATTGGAAACTCTATTCTCTTGAATCTCTAAAAGGTCAAATTAAGCATGAGTTTAATGCGTCTAATAAAGAGTTATATTCGCTCCCTACAAAAATATTAGAAGGAGACAGTAAGAAGTCAAAGAAGTTAACTGAGGGACTTGAAGGTTTCTTCTAGTTATTTCCCAAACAAAACTATTCTGTTTGTATTGGTTCCAAATGAATTATTACCTACACCCCAAATATTCGAAGTTTTAGTAAATTCTTGAAGGTTAATTATGATTCCAAGTGCTTCGAAACCTGCCTTCACACCGAGAGGTAATACATATTCATCAAGTTTTATTTTTCCTTTTCGAACTTCACCTACTTCAAAAGCTACGGAACCTCCTGGTTTGATAATTCGATAAAATTCCTTAAATGCTTCACCTATGAATTCAGACCAATCTTCAACTTTTTTCAATGTAGTAATTTTCTTTTCTATTGTATCCACATTGATATTATTAAACCAACATCTCAACCAATTATCTTTGGAGTATTGAACAATATCCAAAAAAGGTGGAGAAGTAACAATAAGTTCAACACTATCGTCTTTTATGGATTTGGTTTCTCCAACATCTGAAGTCAGAAAAGTAGCACTTTTTCCAATTTCAGCAAGACTTCTTTTTTCTGAAGGGGTAACAGTTCTAATAAGTGATTTTGTTTTTCGAACAATAAGCTTTCGAATATCTCTATAATCAGGTACTTGGTTTCTTTTTTGGTTAATTTTAATTTGGCTTTCTTGGGAAACTGCTTGATTAGGGGGGAGTGTATATACTGAAAAGAATCCCTTGGAATGTCCTGTAAGTCTATTAGTAGCTATCATTCTAATCCATTTGTCAATGCTATCTTCAACATTTTCTTCGCTTCTTCTTTCTAAATAATCTCGTAAGGACAAAATTTCCTGTAAAGTTTTTTCATGATAAAACATAGAAAGCTCTAAATCAGATTCTAAAGAAGAATCGGTTTCAATTTCATTCAATCTGTTTTCAACTTCTTTTATCTCAGGAATGAAAAATCTGGGATAAGATAGGATTTCACTTAATGGATTAACATCATTGGAAATAACCTCACGGTTCAACATTGCTGCTTCTATAACTGTTGTTCCTCTGCCACTAAAAGGGTCATATACAGTATCATTTGACTTAGTTAATAATTTGATACAAAATCTAGGAAGCTGTGCTTTAAAACAAGCTCTATAAGATATTTCATGAATTGATGAAGATTGTCTTTGTCTAGCTGTCCAAAACTCATTAACATATCTTTTGGTTTTAATCCCATTAATCTCAAACGGCTCGATAATTGTCTGGGGTTGATTAGCGGGTGAAAAAAAGGACTCTAGGTTTCTTTCAAGAGTGAAGTTAGTAAGATATTTCTCAATTTTATTTTTTATTTCAGATTGAATGAGTTTCACCATTGCATATCTATAATCAAGAAATTGATATATAATCTCATACTTTTTGTTTTATATTTGTTTTCTTAGATAAGAATAAAAAATGATTTTAAATATTATAAACTAAAATCTCCTCTTTCTCCTTAACATGGAAGGGAAACAGAGTAAGTATTCAAACTATAAGGTAGGTAAAGTAGATAT
>JAGLXK010000109.1 GCA_023132955.1 Candidatus Heimdallarchaeota archaeon | reverse complement strand
TTTGCAGAGAATTTGTTCAATCTGAAGGCAAACAACTACAAGCAGTTTTAGACCTGCTAAAACTAGATGAAAACGAAAAACTAAGATTAGTAGTTAATGGTATAAGAAACACAAACTCTATAGCTGTTTTCCGTAAGTATATTGTAAGATCAATAACTAAAAGCTACTTCAATGGAACTAGTCTTGAAAAAACATTTTTTAATCAAATAGAAACTCTCCATCACAGTCATTATTATACTGCGATGGATGTTGTTTCTGATCAGCTTTCTGTATATTATATTAATATGGAAAATGTCCTTCTAGGAAAAATTCCAACTAGGAAACAAGTGTATGAGAATCCACTAGGGAAGATACTGATTGAGAAATTAAATTTCCAAAAAGTAGGCGATTTTACTGATACAGAGAAATTTGAAATATACTTAAATCTAGTAAAAATCCGCCCATATTTCGTTGTAGAAGAAGAAAAGAAATCAGATCCCAAGACACAGAAACAGCTTCTTACTGATCTCATTTATCAGAGCTCTGAAGGAGAGTTTAGAGAAAGAATTCGGATAATTACTCAAATTTGCCTCTTTAATAACAACAGGTCTTTAGATTTTCTAAGAGATTTACTAGCTGATAAAGATGAGAAAATTCGTGATATAGCATTTATTGCTTTACAATTCAGAAATGACAAAGAACTGAAGAATCATCTTAAGGAATTATTAGAACATCAACAAGAACCAGTTAGAGAGAGCTCAATAACTAATATGCTGAAACTGAGAGAATCAAAAGTATTTGATTATGTCCTTAATGCAATGAAAAATGAATCAACTATGGTGAGAAGAATAGCTCTCAGATCTCTCGTTCAGTCGAAATTTAATCAAGAGAAAAAATTAGTCGGATCTGATGATGATAAAATATACAATTGCTTCATTTCTTGTCTGGAAGATCAAGATGAAAACATCAAAAATACAGCTATTGATAACATTATACGCGAACCTTTTGAGATTATAAAAGATATTCTCTTTAAGGCACTGGATAATGATTCCCAGCATGTTAGAAAAGTCGCAAGCGAGCAGCTTAATGAAAAAGGAGATAGTAAGTTAATAAAAAATACTCTGATGAAAGCTAAAGATGATATCGATACTGGAATCAGAGCTTTTGCTTTAAAAAATATATCTTTAAAAAAATATACTGAGGCTCCAAAGCTGATAGAAACTGCTGTTCTAGAGAAAAATATGGAGCTCACAAAAGATCTCATTGGATATCTTCTTAGTCATGATATTCCAAAGCAAAACTTGACAACTAAAACTATCCAGAAGATTATTGAATATCATGTAGCAAATAACTTAGAATTCAACAAAGCAGTCACAGAAACCTTGAAGGATTATGGAGATGATATTGTCCCTTTTTTAATTGAAGCTCTAAATAACAAGGGTTACACGAACAAGGGTTCTGTTGTAAGATTTCTCGAATTTCTAAATACTAAGAAAGCAGTAGAACAGATAATTAAACTTAAAGATCACGATGATTGGAACCTTCGAATTTTTAATTTAGATTATATTCAAAGAAACAGAATACAGGATTCTATCAAAGAGATTGTTGAAAATGCTCTTAATGATAAGAATCCAGAAGTTGCTTTCAAAGCTGTTCAAGTATATTTAGTTGGAAACATCACAATTAAGAACTATTCAAAGGATTTTGTCAAAGCGGCACTACGAACTTATGCTGAAAGAAATATGAGTTTCGCAGGAATTATTTTTGAAACACTTAGTAAACTAGGTGACCAAGTAATTGATAATATTGATATAATCTTAAATTCCAACTCTATTAATACTAAACTTACTTCAATCAAGCTTTTAGTAGAGATTGGTTCTAAAGATGCAATTAATAAGATTATAGAATTACTTAATCATGATGATGAGGTCGTAAAACGAGAAGCTTATGACTACATTATCTGGATTGACCATCCTGAAGCAAGGAGTATAATCAATAAAGCATTGAAAGAAAAAGATCAGACGATAAGGAGGATGGCTATACAAAAATTTCTCAAAGGGAAAATAGCTAAAGCAAATATCACTGATAACCTGATTAAGGCATTAGTAACTACTCCAATAACAGGAGAGGAGTATACAAAAACTGTCACTCTCACACTCTTAAAAGTACATGATAAGGC
>JAGLXK010000108.1 GCA_023132955.1 Candidatus Heimdallarchaeota archaeon | reverse complement strand
TTAGCCAAATCCAAATCAGCAGGAGAAAGAGCATATTCAGCAAATGGAGTTAAAACAATAAGCTTAGAATGAATTTTTCCAACGGAAATAGGTTCAGCTTTCTTGAATTTAAGTACTCTAATTGCGGTACACATTTTTGGGTTACAAGTTTTGAAATTACAAATATAAACAGGAATTTGAACAGCGGGATGTTTTTTCATTTATACCACATTATAAGGTGGAATTTAAGAGAAGATTGGCGATCCCGACGCGATTCGAACGCGCGACCATTTGCTTAGGAGGCAAACGCTCTATCCAACTGAGCTACGGGATCAAATTGTTTCTTGTTTGAATCTTCTTTTTATATTTTTATTGATAATTGAAATAAAAATCCTATCTTTATGAACAAAAAAATTTCTTTGAAAGAAGAATTAAGAGAAAAACTTTTTCATTATGTAGCAAAGGGATCATATGCTTCTACTTGCTTTTTAAGCCCCTCTATTTTCTTTGTGATGGTTTGAATATCTTCTTTCAATTTTAATTCTTTAAACATATCAAGAGCATCTTCATAAGATCTGAGAGCGATTTGAATTCCTTCAGGTGTCTTCTTCTTTGATTCCTTCTCTGAGTTTGAAACATGCATATTAGCAATTCTTATCATCAAATCTTTTTTTGCTTTGGCATTTTCTAACTTTACAGTTACTTCTAAAGCATCTCTCAGAAATTGAACCTTCTTGTTCGAATCTTTTTCTTTTTCTGCAAGTTCGTTATACAGATTAATACTTTCCTGAAATCTTTCTTTTGCTAATTTAATATCTCTTCCTAACAGACAATCTCCAGCTATTTCTAGAGCTTTAGCTTTTTCATCTAATTTTTTTAGTTTGGAGAGATTAGATTCAACTATTTGAATACTAAAATTACATGCCATATTACCTATATCTCTAAAAATGACCGCTCTGTTCATAGTATTCTTATCTTTTTTCCAACAATCAGCTGCTCTATACGCAAAATAAATTGCTTCTTCGAGTTCATCATTTTGAATGGCTAGAGTAATGAGATGCTCAAATGTTCGAGCAGCATCCTTGAAACGATTTGCTTTATAGTTGGCATTGGCTTCTTCTATTAGAATGTTCATTTTTATATCTGGGTCTGACATGTATCTCTGAAACTATTTTGTGAATCTAATTCTTATTTCTTTTGGAAGTTATCATTACGAATAAGATTATTGTTTTTCTGTAACCGATTGGTTTTTTAACAAAAATCACATTGATAGAATAACAGAATGTTAAGTGTTCAAAATGCAAATCTTCACAAAAATAATTCATTTTCAAACAGAAGGAGAAATTGATATAGTAGATCTAACTCAAGATTTTGAAGCAATATTAAAAGAATCAACAATAGAAAATGGAATTCTAAGTGCCAATGTCATAGGATCTACTGGGGCTTTAACTGCAATAGAGTATGAAAGAGGGGTTTTAGATGATTTTAAACAGATTCTACAGAAATTAGTACCAAAGGGAGCTGGGTATAAACATGATTTCATTGACTCAAATGCTCATTCTCATCTTCGAGCTTCATTAATAGGGCCGAGCATCTCATTCTCAATACAAGAAGGACAATTACAACTAGGAACATGGCAACAACCTGTTTTTGTATGTCTAGATATAAGACCTCGTTCTAGAAAAGTTGCAGTTACAGTAGTTGGAGAATAGAATTATGAAAACAGAATATTACGTTGTAAGGTGTAGTAATTTATCTTGTGGAAAATTCAGTTATTGCAAAGCTATTCAAAAGACTAAGATGTGTCCTTACTGTGAACGCAGAATCAATCTTAGTAAAGTTGAGAAAATAGCAGTTGAAACTAATTCTCAAGCTAGAAAACTTGTACAAGAATTTAACAAAAAACTTGGAGAATTAAGAGAACCAAGTTGGTATAAGGAAAACAAAGGAAAACAGACCCAATAAACAGAGAGGAAATCGGGATTTTCTCCTTTAAAAATGTTAAAGAGAGTTACAAAACGTTTTTTTACTATTTGCCGAAAAGATAATTGATGTTATTTTCTAAAGAGATTGCCGAGTTACTAAGTGATTCACCATTCAAACAATTTGTACTAATGGAATTAGAACGTGAAAGAATTTACCAATCTTTTGTACAAATAGATGATTTGGATAAAATAAGTCAAGTTTGGTTAGATTTTTCTCAATTTTGTGCAAACACTCTTTCAAATGTTTCATCGCTATCTCATCTGCTGTATAGTCGTTTTCTGGATGAATGGACGAGAGATCAAGCTCAAATTAAAGCAGATAAAAAAAGGAAAAAAAATATCACTCAAAAATTGGAAGATTTACAAGAATTCCAGATGGAATTAGCAATATTAATGATTGTATACTCAGATATTGTTAATACAGGTATATTTGGTTCTCAACCATCTCCTGTTTATTGTACATCATATATTGAGGGTTATAGAATACTAAACACAATTTCTCAGACATATTTTGATTCATCTCACCCAAGAGCTTCAAATATAGAAGAAGTAATGTTGACTTTTCTATTACTTAATCAAAAAAAACAAATTATACATCTTTTAGAAGAATCACCCAATGGATATAGCAAGGAAAAATTAATCGAGGAAAAGGGTGCTTATGAACTAATAATGGCAGAATTTGATGTTTCTTTCACTGCACAATTTCTAAAAAGACTGGGAGAAGATTGGTGGTGGAAAGATTCAATAGCTACACACTTTGCTTTTGAAAGAAGTTTAAGCCATCTTGAGGTAGCACTAGATTATTATAAACAAATACCTGAAGATCCAGAATTGAAAGGAAATCAAATTGAAACAAGTCATATCTCCTTAAATCAAGTTCAAAGAAATAAGGAGCTAATTGACCATTATCTCAGATTGAGTTTTGAAGCAGCTAAAAGTGATAGTTTTATTGCAAGTGTCGAATATCTGAATCTCGTTCTAGGACTAGAGGAGGAGGCTTTGAAAATCTTAGACTCCAACGTGGAAAAGAACGAAAGAACTGTGAAATTAAAAGAAAATATCAAAAAAGAAGAAACAATACATAGGTTCTTTCATGGAATTGCAGAACTTGCAGCTAAAACTTCAATATTGTACAATGTAATCGCAGATGAGAAAAAAGAAGAAATTCAGAGCATCGTAGAACAAATAGAAGAAATAGTGAATAAACCAGGTTTAAAGGTAAATATCAATTATGTAAGTAGTCTCCCATTTGTTTATCTAAACTTTGTTCAAGAGTTAAAAATTGCTTTGCTTGAAAATATACACCTGAAAGTTGCAATGGGAAGAGCAGAACAAAATCTAGTTCGTTTTATTGAGAGATTAGAATATGCAATCAATGATATCTCTGCTCAATTGATTGAAATAGAAAAAGCAGATACAAAAATAAAATCTGAAGATGTACAACCTTTACTAGAAAATATAAAAACAATAAAGATATCAGCTTATTTCCTTCCTAAAACAGAAAAGAAAGTTTACATTGTGAAAGACATAGAATGTCTAGAGTATATGGCTAACTCTTTGTATTTAGAACAAAATCTTGTTGAAAAAGAATCAAATGAGGTTTTGAATATCATATATCATGCTAAAGCTCATTATTATTCGACAAAAGCACTAGAAATATCTCAATTGAGCAGTGAATCAAATATAAATAAGGAATGGGTAGAACACAGATATAGTCAAACATTTATTCAAGGACAGGACGTAGAATTACGTTTATTTGAGCTATCCAGACAGTATTTGTTTTTGAATACTGTAATAGATAAAATTGCTAAAGGATATAGATTCTCACTATCTGCAGAAAATTCTATAAAGGAAAATTACTTTACAATTATAAATCACAATTTCAATCATTTTGCTCTATTTGATATAATTAACAAACGAATTTCTGAAAACTGTTCAGAACTATTAAATCATAAAGAGATGTTTGATTTAAGGGACTCAAATATCAACTGGAATGCAATTGAAATTAAGAGGATATTATCTCTTGCTTTGACCGATTTCTTGGAAGCAACAAAGAAAGCAATCTTTGGAATTGGTGCAGATACTAATAAGGAAAATTACAAGGCTGCCTCTCACTTTAACGATGGAGCAAAGGCAGCAAAAGATGCAAGTGATCACTTACAATCTGTTGCACAATTCGATTCAACCTTTGCACAACTAGCTAAATCAGCTTATGAATACAGTATTTTACTAAAAGAGCTAGAAAGAAAAACAAGAGAAAATAAGAAATTACAAAAACTGCCTATTGATGAGTTATTCAATGTTCTCAAACAACTTACTTTTCTTTCCTAAGATGGCAACGAATCTTTTTTAAATTAGTAAAATTAGCCCTTCTTGATGAAAACAATTCCTACTGAGGAAGAACTTTTTGAAAGAATCGACAAAGCTTATTTTGAACTACAAGAGCTACGTGGAATTCCAAATAGTGATTATGATCAATATTATGTTTCAAAAACATCTAGTATTGAAAGAGTCCTCTTAGAACATCCTGATGATTATAATGGAAAGAGAATTATTTTTCTAGGGGATATGGATCTTTCTTCTTTACCATTAGGTATTCTTTCAAAACCAAAGGATTTAGCAATTTTAGATATCGATAAACGAATCCCTGAAATTGTTTTTAACATGAAAGTTAAACAAAAGATTAAAACTATACGATATGTAAATCATGATATCCGAGTTAGAATGATAATTATTTTGAAA
>JAGLXK010000107.1 GCA_023132955.1 Candidatus Heimdallarchaeota archaeon | reverse complement strand
GAGTAGAGCACAAAACTTACTTGTTCTAACAAAAGTATCAATTTTGGTTTTTTATATCATTACTGGTATTTTTGCTGTTCAAAAAACTAATTTCTCCCTTTCTAGTACTTTTGGTCAAACTATAATACCTGTAATAACGAGCTCCGTACTTATTTTTGTTTCTATGGAGGGTTTTGAAATTCTCTCCAACTCTGTTGAAGAGATGAAGAATCCAGAAAGAGATTTACCTATTGGGATGTATCTTTCTATTTTCATTGTACTCATTCTTTATGTTTCTGTAGCAGTTATAACTGTTGGAATTTTAGGTTCGGATGTTGGAGATATGGGAGAAGTTATTCTAACTTATGCAGCTCGACAATCATTTCTGAAGGAAACGGGTGCGATTATTATGGCAATTGCAGCAATTATTTCAGCTGCATCAGCAATAAACGCTACCTTAATGGGTTCTTCTAGATTATCCTACATGCTTTCTCATGAACGAATAATTCCAAAGGCATTTGCTAAAATAAGTCCAAAAACAAGAGTTCCAATGAGAGCGATAATCATTTCAGGTATTCTAAGTATGATTTTTGTTTTATTATTCAGTTTAGAAGTAGTTGCTATGGCTGCAAGCGTCATTTTCATGATAATTTTTGGAGCTGTAAATGCTTCTGGAATCAAACTTCTGGAAGGGAAAAAGAGAATAGTTAGTGGAATTGGTATCATTTTAATTATAGGTTATTGGATAATTTGGGTAATAACTTTTATTAATCCAAATATAGTTTAGACTAATCTCATTCTTTAGAATTTTTCTTTTTGTATATCAACACAGATATGATACCAATTACAGAAAGCATGATTATTACCGTATGTTTGTAAACTCATGTTTCTACAGCAGAATTCTTTTCTAAAAGCACATTTTTTTATAGATGTTTTTTTTCTTAATGTTTATGTATAAATTGATTGATTTGTTCGAAGCAACGCAAAAAGAAAGAGAAAAAAGAGATTAGAAACGAACTGTAGCAATTTTATATGCATCGAAAAAGGGAATTAAAATTCCATTTTCAATAAATTCAAAAATTATTGGGAGTCCTTTTTCAATCTTAACATCATCAAGTTCATCAAAGATTCGACTTATGGTAACATTATCTCCAGCTGTAATATATTCAATTAAACGCTTTTGTAAACCATTAAATTCTTCAATCTCAGCCTGTTTATATGGAGATACTGTAAATGGATAGAAAATCCATAAATGAATCTCTTTCATGATTTTTTCAGTTATCCCTTGGAGGTTGATACGAAAGACTTCTGTTGAACCATCCCATTCTTCACTTATATTACTAAACATCTTAGCAAACCAATCACTAATAACAGTTAGTTTTTCTTCTATTTCTTCATTTAAGTCTGTTTCTGAAAAAGTATATAGTGTAAACTGACCAGATTCTGAACCAGCAACTAAGAAATCTCTATATTGTAGTCTTTTAACTGATCCTGTTTTATCTCCTCGTAATTCAACTCCCATGGAGGCAATAGCTGTGAGGAAACCTGTAATTAGCGAAGGATCCAAAGATATTTCAGAACCCAGATCCATCTCATAAACAGGTAATCCTGTAGCACTATGAACAATTATTAATTTGGTAATAGATAAAACACTTT
>JAGLXK010000106.1 GCA_023132955.1 Candidatus Heimdallarchaeota archaeon | reverse complement strand
GGAACTACATTTGTTGTTGAAGATCATTCTGTAGAAATGACTAGAATAGGCACTAGTGATATCTTCACGGCAACAGTAGATTTGTCCCAATTTAGATTCAGAACTTCAGGAACATATGCTCTCCTTTATACCATAGCCGCAACCGATGCCGTTGAAAACACGGGTTCTGTATTAAGAAGCTTATCAGTAGTCTATGAAAGCGGTGGATTAGGAATCGGTAATCTTGGAGCAATTATAGGTGGAGCTGCAGGTGCGGTTGTTCTTATTCTAGCAGGTTTATTCCTCTGGTTCAATAGACATACAATCAAAACATATGCCCAGAAACAAACATTCAGAAGAAGATTGAGAGATTATCTGCGAGAGATAATTGATGATATTAAGAAAGATGGGTTAGAGGGAAGATATAAACAAGGTTTGTTAAAGACATGGAGTGTTGTGGAGGGTATTGGTAGAGAATTCTATGATCTCCCAAGATATAGGAGTCAAACTCCTACAGAATTTGCAAGATTATTAGCTTATAAAAGTAAAATTGAGCGCGAGCTCATTGATACTCTCTCAGAGTATTTCGAAAAAGCACGATATGGTTTTGAAGAGATCACTGAAAAAGATTTCAATACCGGAGTGCGTGCTTTATTAAAAATAGTAGATAAAATTGAAGTAGGTGAAATGAAAATTGAGTCGTAGTAAATCCTCTGGATTCTTTAAAAGAAGAAAACAAGTCAAGGCTTTAAACCAAATGTTTACATCTGTAATGGCAGATGTTAGAATTTTCGAGCAACGACAAGACTATAGAGGCGCTGTAATAGCTTCTTTTGGAGGTTTAACAAACATCGCTGATGGTCTTCTTAGCATGGCTCGTGCTCCTTATGAAACAGGACGAGAATTTGGTATTAATGTAGCGAACACAGCCAATATTTCACATGAAGTTATGGATGAATACTTAACATCATTTGAGATAGCACGTTATACTGATGCCGATATATCTTATGATGATTATCAAGAAGCAATTCAGAGACTAGATATCTGTTTCAGAGGAATAAGAGAACAGGGTGTAGAAGTAGTTGAGCCAACAAGAAAACCAACCAAGAGCAAAGGCAGAACAAGAAAGACAATCAAGAGCAAGAACTAGATTTAAACTACCTAAATTTAGTTTCACTAAATACGCACTTGTGATGTCTATTCTGTTCATGATCGTAGTTGTGCCTATCTTCCTAGGTCTTGTAGGTCTAGGTGGATATGGAACAAAATTCAGTATTTATAGTGATAGTTGGGATGGTTTATCTAGTGTGCGTCAAGTGCTTGAAAATGATGGTTTTACTAACATTACTAATGGTATGTCTTCTTTGTCTTTGTTGAATAGAGTATATGAACCCGGTGTTTTTGCAATAATCGGACCTGCTACACAATATAGTACAACTGATACAATCTCGCTAATAACTTTCCTAGCGAGAGGAGGAAGTTTACTAGTTGCTGACGATTATGGAACGGGAGCTGAAATATTCGAACCATTATTCAATATAATTAATACTTGGGATCAAATTGCTCAGATGCAAGGTGGAATACCAACCTTAGCTGAACTGTTTGGATTTGGTGGTGAGGGTGGTGGAGTAACAGAAGAAACTATTTTCTTCGAACTGCTAGGTTTGATGAAAGGTTTTGCTTTTAATGGTTCTGTCTTAATGGATGCTGAAAGTTATACTGTTAATCCTGCTCAACCAATTCTAACTCCGGCTGTGTCAACACCATTAACAGTTGGTGTTGATAGACTTCAGATGGAATTTGGAACAGCATTAAGTATTGCTATGAACCATTCAATCTTTCTAGATGAGGCTGAAACAGTCAAAACTTACAGAACGGATTGGATGCCGCTGCAAGCTATTAATTTGCTTGAACATCTAGGTATTGATGCAGGTTATTTCTTCTTGCCATTCCTACCTTTCTACACCACCGTATCATCTTGGTTAGAATCAGATTTCCAATCTGCAAAAGATGGAACAGCAACACCTGACGCTGATGAATGGGGAAATGCCATGTTTGCACCTATTTTGACCTTACCTATAGGTCGAGGAAAAATAGTTATGATTGGAGATCCAGACATATTCATCAATAAATGGATTGACAAAACAACAGAGAATGATAATGCACAATTCTCAATCAATTTATTCAATTATCTAACAGCAGATATGAATACAACTGATCCAAAAGCCGTACCCATAATTTTTGATGAAGGGCACGCACATCAGAAGTTCTATAGTGCTACAGTATACTCCATGGTTCTTATGAGATTTATTACAGAAATGTCCATGTTTCCTCTCTATGCACCGTTTATACCCATTATTTTTGCTATATTGGGATATCGTTTGATACCAAAGAAAACCCGTCTGACTCCAATACTTTGGACAAAGTATCGAGGAGAAAAAGGAAGGTCAAGGTTTGAAAGAGAGATACGGAGAATAGTTGACACAGGGGCATATAGCGAAGCAGTGGGTCTACTTTATAGAACAATGCTGAGAGGATTGAGAAAGATATCAAAACAATCAATGTCATCACCTGAAGAAATAGCAGAGTACTTTAGTGAAAGAGATCCATCACTAAGGCAAAGAGATCTGCTTGATATGTTAATCAGAATTGATGCCTATTTGGCAAAACCACGTATTCTACCAGAACACGTGTTTATGAAATATATGACATTCATAAAGGGTTTAATCGATAGATTGCCTGGAAGTTAATTAAAAAGGAAAAGTGAAAAAAATGAGTGAAGAAAAAAATGAAGAAGTAAAAGGAAAAGCGAAAGCGAAAGCAGCTACTGAAGCAGTTGTAACTCCTAAAGACGTTAAGAGAGTATGGGATGAAATCTACAACGAACTATCTAGAGTGATCATTGGAAAACTGGATGTTCTAGAAGACATGTTCATCTCGCTACTTGGAGGAGGACACGCTTTGTTAGAAGGTGTACCAGGGATAGCTAAAACGGTAATGGCTAAATCGTTTGCTCAAACACTAGGATGTGAGTTTAAAAGAGTGCAATTCACTCCAGATTTACTACCATCAGATGTGGTAGGAACGACAATATATGATCCAAAAGCAGGGACTTTCAAGATGAGAAAAGGACCAATATTTACAAACATACTACTAGCAGACGAAATAAACAGAAGTCCACCAAAGACACAAGCAGCTCTATTGGAAGCAATGGCAGAAAAACAAGTGACAGTGGAAGGAACAACATTCAAACTGGAAGATCCGTTTCTGGTTATAGCAACTCAGAATCCAATTGAGCAAGAGGGGACTTATCCTCTACCTGAAGCTCAGGTGGACCGTTTTATGTTCAAACTGCTAGTTGATTTGCCTTCCCCTGAAGAGGAGATTGATATCAT
>JAGLXK010000105.1 GCA_023132955.1 Candidatus Heimdallarchaeota archaeon | reverse complement strand
TACAAAAAAAGAAAACGTAATTAACTTAAATATCTTCAAATTTCTGTACAAATCATAGTTTGATTTTACTATCATATTTCTTTATACTGTTATATTTCAGAATCTGTTTGGTCAATACTCAAATAAATTATGAAAAAGTTGTCTAATCTATTGCCTATACTTTTTCTTCCTTAATAGATGCACGAAACTTATAAGACTGAGTGAAATGATAATCAACGCTGTTTTATCCCCACTTGTTGTTGGTGTTTCTGTAGGTTGATCAGGCATATAAAGGACTCTATTTGAAGGAGGAGATATGAACAATTCTTCCTCATAAACAACAAATCCTACTGCATAATAATATCCAGTTTCCAAATCATCAACACTGAGATCTGAAGTCCAACGGTACCACCAAAAACTAAATCCTCCCCAAGTTAGAATGACTGTTTTGACATTATAATCAAAAGAATTGAAAATACACCCATAGATAGTACTATTAAACAGAACATAATCAAGATAGATGTATGGTTTTATAGTGATAGAAATAGATATGTGCATTATTCGACTCTCATTACTTAAGCCAAGTAGAGGTATTCTAAAAGAGGTACTGAAACCTATTTCAAATGAGTCAAGAGTATTATTATAATAATACAATCCTGTTGATGCGATTAAATCGATATAATATATCCCTGGATATTCATAATAAAAAATGAATATCTCTTTTCCCCAACCATTAAATCGATTCAAGTCGTAATCCATTGTATAATTGCTTGAAAAACCCTTATCATTGAAAATTACTAATGTTACATTATCTTCTGCACTTGCATCAGTTATCGCTGTATCATTAGTGAATGTAATATTCAGATTCATCACTGTTAAATAAGTAGTATTTTGTGATATTACTGGAGCATTTATTATTAATTGAAAATCATCAGTTAATTTTTCATTTGTCAAAGATTTTTCATCTATTTTGACTTTTCCAGAAGAACTTGAATGGTTTAAAGTTCCCAGCTGGGATATATTTGAAGCTTCTTGCCTTAAAATAAAAGAAGAAGA
>JAGLXK010000104.1 GCA_023132955.1 Candidatus Heimdallarchaeota archaeon | reverse complement strand
ATTCTAGTGTATCTACCATAAAGAAAATCTTAAGGTTGGATTTCATTTGTTCAAGTTCTTCGATAATTTTGTTTAAAGAGATACCTTGATTTCTCCTTTTGACTGCATGATCAAGTAATAGCGTCATACCCCAAGATACTGTTTCTGTATCAAAAGCAATAAAATTATCAGTTTTTAGCTTTTTAGCAGTTAATAGGGCATTTTGTATAGTAGCAGACATCTTAGTACTTATTCCAATGTAGAGTACTTTGTCATACTTCTCAAGTGAAGTGGAAATTATCTGATGGAAATCAGCAGGGGAAGCTATTGATGTTGAGGTTTTGGCTTTGTTATTGATTATCTTATCAATGATTTCTTCTCTTGTTATATTCTGACGGTCAATATATTCTATGTCATCAATCATAATTCTGGTTGGAATAAGTATGATATCATTCTTTTTTTGATATTCTAAACTGAAATCAGCACCAGAGTCAGTAATGATACCAAAACTTTTTGTCATAAAGCCTAGGTCGGTTGAGTACTATATAAAATTTAGTTGGCAACCATCGAAAATAGAATGTAATTCTCGAGTTATTGTTAACTGCAAACGTTTATGATGAGTTGTGACCCTTGTCACCTTAGACAAGGAAGTTGAGTGTCTTTCTTAGAGGTCATTGTGGGTCTACACTCACTCTACGAGGATACATCACGCATCCTCCTACCCCGTTCACACGCCGTTTGAGGAGTGCTTTCGGATCGCTTTTGATTAAAATATTATAAGCTGCATTGACATCAGCATTGATAAGATGACCTTGAGCAGAACGAAATAACCCTCGTTCTATTCTTCGTCCAACATATTTGGTTCGTTTCTTGGGGAACTCATTATCCAGAAAACTACTTTTAGAGGTATATTGTTCGGGGATAAGATCAACTTTTATTCCATGTTCAGCTGCTTTGTATTTAAGCTGGTTGATGATTCTCATGAAGGGAATAGCAACAAACATCTGGGTAATTTTCTTCCAGAAATGAGCATTTTGCTTCCATTTCGCATTATATCCAATGATGACTTCATGTAAGTTTCTTTCCACCCACAAGTCTACCAAATATTTTGTGAGTTTGTGAATGGCATCTTTGAGTTTCTTCCGCCATTTCTCGCGAAGTTCATAGTACGCTGGACCATAAGTTAATTTATTCTTCTTTTTCAATTGCTTTTTTTGCTGGCTAACATATTGTAATCTTAACTGTGTCTGTTGTTTCAAATAATATTGAATGATACTTCTTATCCCTTTTCCGTGATCCTTGATAACAATTGGTTGAGACCCAAGGTTATCCACAAAGGTCACAAGATTGATAGACCCTAAATCGATCGCACCCTTCCTTGTAAACCGTTTTCGCAGTTTAGGTAAGACTTTTTCATACACTAATTCGAGAGTGTACCCCACTCTTCTAGGTACAATTCTTACTTCTTTCAGTGTTGTTCGTGAAGTCAGTCGAGTTTTGTAGTAAAAACCTACTTTCTTAGGAAGGACTAACCAGCCATTTTGTAGTCTCGCTTGCTGGTTGGTGAAGATAGCTACGACTTCCCCATCTTTTGCTTTATAGTTGGGCGGATGAGGTATAGCAAAAAACTTGCTAGGATGGCTTTTCCACTCCTTTAATGCGCGGAAATACGCGATCCAATTTCTACAAAGGAGCTTGAGTGTATGTTGTGCAGTGTGAGCTGGAAGCTTTCGATAACAGTCTTCTTCCTTGAGTAAGGTGTTGAGATCGTAGTAAACTAGTAACTTACTCTTTTTGTTTAGAGATTGCTTTATCAGATAATTCGCTCGATTATAGAGGTTTTTCACTTGATGACAAAGTGTACTCAAAGCATGGTGATAGGAGAGTTCTATGCATTCTACTCGTAGTACTTTCGTCATCACCTTTCTCCCTTGAATTCCCTATAAAAGCTCCTGTAATAATTGTTCTAAAAGTGTCTTCCAAAGTGATTCATTGTACTTTTAATATGACTGCATGACGATAGATACCCATAAAACGATAACATTAATATTGGGGAGATAAGAAAAAGCAACCAATGAAAGCTATGGAATGTCCTAATTGTGGTGGGGAATTGGATGTATATGTCGATATTCTTAATCCCATTGCAGCAATAGCAGCTGATATGTTGGAAAGAGCTGTTATGTATCAATGCAGTTCATGTTTTGAAAGAAGCACAGATTTTTCGCAGATACGATGTCCAGAATGTTTCGAAAAAACACTAG
>JAGLXK010000103.1 GCA_023132955.1 Candidatus Heimdallarchaeota archaeon | reverse complement strand
CCAAGTGCATCAATTTCCTTTGATAAAAAAACATCCTATAAAACACATAGTATAAGCAATAATCCTGGTGTGAAGAAATGGTATGTCAATGTTGACACTTGCTATATGTTTTGGATAGAAAATGGTGGGGATTGCAGTGTGTGTATATCTGATTGTGAGTATAATCATAAACCAAGCTGGCCTCATAAAGTAGCTAATTGGATTGTTATGAATTTACCAATTTTCAACCCTATATGGCCTCATGTTGGTAGATTGTTAGGTTATGGTGGTAATAAGTCAGCTAAGAAATTCTGGAAGAAGATTAAGGTTTAGCTTCTTTCCTTTAACCAAAGAAATCAGCCAGTTTCTGTTGTCCTTTGAATGTGGTTCTTTTAGGCTCAATAGGGATAAGATTTTTTTCTGCAAGTAGATCTTTGAATTTTCTTGCTGCTGGAGGTGCATATCCAGAAAAATGGTTGTTAATGAAAACATATCCTGTGCTTTTATTAGTATTTTTTGAGTAAGCATCCCCCAGTTGGTCTACTGTTTTTTCCATCAATTCTGCCTGATCCTTTAACTCCTTGCCCAATCCTATGGTTTGTTTATAAGACCCAATCAATCTAAGGTAGAAATAATCTTTTTTAACTTCTTCAAAAAGATTGAATTTGATATAGGGTAGAAATGAACTAACAATGCCAATATCTTTCTCATTAAGCATTTCGTATGTATCTTCATTATACCAACTGTTATCTCTAAATTCTATGACTAGTTGATAATCTGAGTGTGGGAAAAACGAAATAAAATCATAGATCTGTTCCCTTGTTTTATCATTCTTTTCGAAGCTAGGTTTTAGTTGCATAACAAGAGGACCAAGTTTCTTTTTCAAAGGACTCATGACATGTAGAAACGATTTGAGATTCTGCTCAACAACTGATAGATTATCAGCTTGGCAAATCGATTTGGGGATTTTTGCGGTTAGTACAAAATCGTCAGGTAGAGATTTGTTCCATCTAGCTGTTGTTTCTAATTTTGGAAATGCATAGAATGTAGAATTAATCTCGCAAGTTGTAAATTGAGTAGAATAAAATTCCAAGAGAGCATATTTGTCTATTTTAGCAGGATAAAAAGCTCCAAGATGGGATTTCCAGTCATCATAGTTAAAACCAGTACATCCTACATGTATTTTTACTTCTTGCATCTTACTCAACTTTTCACGACTTTTTTAACTATAAAAGATTGGTATTTCTATCTTCAAAAGTTTTTCCAAAATCTATTGCGGATAGAACTATTAGAATCTATTTAAAAGATGTTTCACATGTAGAAATGCCGATAGGCACCCCTTGCCCTAGAGGATGCATGAGTGACCAGCGCCGAGTAAAAAAACTGGCACTCGAATTTCCTCTCTTGGCTAAGGATTTGTTTTTTGAGTAATAAATTAGTATATTCTTGAAGTGTTTCTTAGAATTTCAACTCTCTCCTTATTTCTACAAAAGATTTAAATGATATTAAAAGTTTAACTACACATGTTTACAGTAAGATCTATGTCTAAGAGAAAATATTTCTTTTTTCTAAGTTTAATGATATTGATTTTAATTCTGTCTCCCTCATCTTTAAATTTTAGTAGAGCAATAGTAAGATATAATTTTACAATTCCACTGGTTTTAAAAACAAATGGAGGAGGAGTTAAACCCGATATTTGCCTTTATACTGCCCAATATTTAAGAGATATAGGTATTGAAGTAGAAGTCAGAGTAGAAGAATGGACTGTTTTTCTTGGAACAATTCATACTACACAAGATTTTGATTTAGCTTTTGTCACACTTGAAGGAGGGACGGGATCCCCTGATTTACGTAATGTTTATGCAGAAGATGGGAGTCAAAATATCTTCGGTTTAACTCAAGATATGCCATATGGAGATCAATCTGAAGAAATGCAAAATCAAGGTGTTACTACAGTAGACCTAGATGCAAGACAACAACTATATTATGAATGGCAGCAACTAATGATGGATAAACTTGTACCTATGCTTCCATTCTACTCAGCTCGAAATTATATAGCTACTTGGGCGAACACTGAAGGTTATAATATCCGTTGGGGAATTAGCGATTCCTTACCTTACATGAATTATAATGGATATCATGCTGGTCAAGTAGATCTTACTGAATTCAACATAGCAGATGCTAATTGGAATGATCTAAACCCATTGATGTCTGAAGATTCCTCCAGTTCATTCATTCAAAGTTTGATTATGGAACCAATTGTTCAAATGAACCCAGATTTTGCTCCATTGAAGACAGGACTTGTATATGATTGGGATCAAATAGATGAAAACCATTACCAATTCTGGATGTTAGATGATATCTTTTGGAATCCTTCCTACAACTCCATAGATAGAGATTCAAATTCTGTTCCATTACCCAGCATTCCAACTGGTGAACTAATGGTTGGTTTAAAAACAGGAGAATATAGTGATGGTAATAATCAACAGGTTACTGCTAAAGACGCGGTTTTCACGTACATTGCTTGGGCAAATTCAGTTGTAAGTGAAAGTACAATCCATTGTGAGTGGATTTCAGATATTTATGTAGATCCTGTAGATAATTTATCCTTCCACATACATGTAGATAGTGACCCAGAAACTCCAGAAATAGAAGGATATGCAGATATGTGGGCTAGACTCCCAAGGTACTGCTTGCCAGAGTTTTTCTTAAATTCCACCAATCCCACTGTTACATACACAGAAGGTGGTGTTGAGACTACTGGTCTATATCCTGGAATTACTGACACTCCTCAATGGGTAGCTTACTTAGCTTCAGCATTTGGATGTGGAAAATACTCTCTAGATTACGCTGTAAGAAATTCAGTCACAGTTCTTAAAAGAAGTCCTTACTGGTTTGGTAAAGGTGCAATCACCGGTGAAACTGGATTAACTCCTTTCGTTGAAACAATCAAAGTTCGTGTCATTCCTGATATTTCTGCAGCACTAGCACAATTTAAAGCTGGAAAGCTAGATATTGTTGATGTGTCTAATTTACCATCTGATAGAAAAATAATGCAAGCTAATCCTCAGTACGATGTTCAAACTTATTTAGGAAATTCTTTGAGTTGTCTAGCTTTCAATTTAAGACGACCCTTAATCGGTGGTTCTTCTAATGAAATTTTTCTTTTAGATGAAGGTAAGGAAATGTATACAAAAGCTACTGCATTAAGGAAAGCTATTTGCTATGCAATCGACAGAAATGAAATCAATGATGTTCTTTTTGACGGTGAATCTCTTATTTGTCATAGCCCTCTTAATCCATCATTATCTTTCTATTATTATAATGACATCATAAAGTACGATTATAATTTGGAGAAAGCTAAGGAATGGTTTGATGCTACTTCTTCTGTTCCAGTAATGGATTTAACCGTAGAAAATCATCATAAAGTTGGAAAAAATATCAATTTCATTGCGGATTACACATCTGGTCCTAATGTCACAAATTCTATTCTTACCTATTCTGTTAATTATTCACTTCCGTTTATTGCTCCAATGATTAAGGAGAAAGATAGTTACTATACTTCTGATATTGGTTCAGATTATGTTGAGAATATAACTATAGAGTTTACTATCACTGCTACGAATGTTTTTGGGAACGATTTTGCAGCCGGAGTGTTTTCTTTCAGGGTAGGAGTAAAATATAACGAATTTCTAGCTAGTTATCCAATTATATCTCTTTTAGTCATCTTAGTTATTCCGGTAATTTTCAGAGTTAAAAGAAGGAAAAAAATTAGCTAAACACTAATTTTCTCTTTTTTTATTTTCTACATTAATTTGATAGTAAGATTTAGGTTCATTTTTCTAACACAATCTTTTAGAATAACATGAATAATCCTCTTATTCATGACTGATTCTGATTCTTCTATAGATTTACTTGA
>JAGLXK010000102.1 GCA_023132955.1 Candidatus Heimdallarchaeota archaeon | reverse complement strand
CACACTAAAATTCTCTTGTTACTCCAAGGTATCGACAAGGAAGAATGGACGAGGGATGAGCTAGTTAAAACCACTGGATTCTCTCCTGCTGCCATTATTAGATCCCTTCATGATCTGCGAAACAGTGGTATTGTCGAGACAGATGATTCTGCTACTAAGGTTAAACTAATCAAAAAACTGGCTTAATGGAGTTCTAATTCTAAAGAAGTAATATAGACTCCTTAATCTTTTTCTTCATCAGCTTTTTCTTCATCAGGTTCTTCTTCTGAATCATTATCATCTTCTTTGTTCTTCAGATTTACAGCTGCTTTAACATAAACTAAATCTGCCAAATAAGCTTTTAAAGGAACAACAATTAACCCCATAACTGTTACAACTCCTCCTATTACTGAAAGAGTCCAACCAATAGCTCCCCCCAACAGGAAAACTGGGGCTAACATTAAACCTAGTAGAGCAAATACTAGTACTCCTAGAGAATAATTCATGATTACTGTGCTCAATCGAACTGGTCTTTTTATTTCAAATGCTCTGTAAAGCCATCTTGAGCTAATAAAATATAAACCAAACATAGGAGCCGAAAAGACGAAAATACTTCCAATTATACCCATAATTACAGCAAAAGTTTCTGACTTAAAAGTAGTTAATCCTATTGCAACAACACCTACACCAAATGCAATTAGAATTAAAGCGATTCCAAAGGCTTCCAAAGTAGCTGCTAAAGCACTTGAACTGGGAATAGATCCTTCAAGAAAACCTATAAACTTGACTTTTTTATATTTATACTCTAATTTTTCAGGTTCATAAGTTGGTTCAACTTCAGTGAACTGAATTGCTCTTTGAGCAGGAGAGAATGGTCTAGGATAAGCAGCTCTGCTTGGTTGCTGAGCTGGCAAAGGTGGCCAAAGTATAAGCTTAGGCTGAGAATCCTCATCCTCTTGTCCAGCTGTTCTTTGAATGATCGGTTGAAAAACACCTGTTTTTCCAGCAACTTGCGAACGAGTTGGGACCGGTACTTCAACGTCTTTGATGTCATAACCACATTCAGCACAAAAAAGATCTTCTGCTTTATTCAGATTTTGACATTCAGGACATTTCTTAAGAGAACCCCCACAATACTTGCAAAATTTTGAGGTAGAGCGTATCTTTCTGAAACAAATGGGGCACTCACTAGTCACACTCATTATGTTCAAGAATAACTGG
>JAGLXK010000101.1 GCA_023132955.1 Candidatus Heimdallarchaeota archaeon | reverse complement strand
AGCAAGTTGTGAATTACCAGTTAGATGATAGATCTTTGCAATAAAATTTAGAAATGAAACTTCATTTTCATAATAAGAAACTTGGTTCTCCAAGAGCTCGATAGCTTCCGCAATCTTATCTCTTTCAATCAATCTTTCAGCTTCATCGAAGATAGCGGTTAAATCATTTTCCTCGAACATCAAGATTTAAACAGAAATCTTCCCTTAAGAATATTGCGAAATAATGTTTTCTTTAGAACAGAAGTACAGAAAATTTTAAGTTCAACATTGGATTTAGTATTATAGATGTTTCAGGTTGTTGCTAAAAGGGATGATGAAATAGGATATCAAATTTCATTTTCAGATTTACCTGCTGAATTATCAAGGGATTCTATCGTTTTCATGCCTGAATTGTCTACAAAACAACAACAACACACAAAATATGTTTCTAAATACACTCATACGACAGGTTATGTGATTGTAAAACTTGTTAGAAGTGATGGTTTTGATCCCTTCGGAAGACCAAAGTCATTATCTCACAGTTTTGTCATTCCTTCTGAAGAATATAACACCAATTCTTTACTTTATTACACTTCTCCTCTTCATCTCACACAGTTATTCGATGATATTAATCAAGAGGATAAAATTATCTCCCCTTACGCATTCAAAAATACGGAAAATAAAATTCTAGAAAAAATAGATTTAACTCTACTGAGAGAAATAGTTATAGCAGTTATGATCGAGCCAAGAGTTACACTTCTGCCTGATTTAGATGCACTAGGTGTTCTTGAGCTCTCAAGTTTAATAGACAAAGTTATACCTTTTGAAGCTTCTTATGACTTTTCACTAATAACTTATTCAGATAAAAGCTGCAATAAATTCCTCGTTCATAATGTACTATATTTCTTCGGTAAGAATCAGAAGATAAAGGGAGGAATCAGCTTAAGAAATGTGAGTTCTAAAGTTAGAAAAATAGCTAAAGAAGAATCTGATTACCTTGACAATTTCATTGAAATGATTATCAAAGAAGAGTATGAACAAATCTTGGAAGAACATGCAAAATGGGTAATTGGAATGTATTATAACGACCATAAAGATTTACAGAAGCTGTTTACCAAAAGATATCAACTAGATATCCCCTTCTCAAGGCGAAATAAGTTTCATGCTCGGCTGGTTAAATCTCTAGCTTCATTCGATAAGTGAGAATAATTGTTGTCGTTCCAGAAAATTGATACAAGAATGGGTTGATTGTATTCTATTCTTAGAAAAAGGATTTAGGTTCTGTTTTTGAAGCAGATACCTTTCTTGGTTCTATTAAGGTGAGTATTTTGTTTGTACTTCTTTGAATGCTTCTTTACATTTTTCCTCAGTTAAATTAGAAATAGCATATTCCATGTTTTTACTTATTCTGTTGATTAGTTCGATCAATTTTAGTTTAAGCTCTTCAACTGACATGCTAGAGTAAAGATATTTGAATCCTCCTCTCTCCAAGTTTATCTTTGTTTTTCTAACAATACCGATACCCATCAATCTCTGTATAGATCTTGAGATTGTAGCCCTGTCTTTTGGGATGATTTTAGCAATTCCCTTTATATCAACAGGTTGGATATTTTTTATACACATCATAATCTCTAATTCATTTTCAGATAACGCGTATGCTGCTTTGATAATTTCAAAGCATGTAATATCCTTAGAATCAAAAGAAGAAAGAGGGAAGGTCATTTTAATCAGCTCAGAAAGTATATGTTACGTCAGCTTCTAAAGATTCTGTAACTAAGTACATTCCACCTACAATATCATCAACTTCATCAATCAAATCTTCGCGAGTAAGATTGTACATATCCAAAACTGGACTGCAGACGTATATTTTAACCCCAGCTTCTTTTGCTTCTTGAATGGTTTCAAGAAGAGTATTCTCTTTACCAATTGCTTTTAGCTTATCAGGTACTCCCTTCTTCAGAAGTAAACCAGCTGACATAGTATATATCATCTTAGCTTCTGCTTCAAGTAAAGCTACTAAGGTTGCTAAATGAAGAGGGGGTTCCAATCTGTCTTTAAACTCTTCTCCATGAGTTACTACAAATATAACTTTTTGAGCTGACAAGATTATCACCTAAATATACAAAGTAATGTCGGCATCAGAAGCGAATTCTAACATAGCTGCTGCACCACCAACTTCACATTCATCAATGAGCTGTTTTCGATTGATCTTCATGACATCCATAGTCATTTGACATGCAATTAGTCTGACACCTGCTTCAATAGATAAATCCATGAGCTCCTGAAGTTTAGCAACATTTGCTCCTTTCATCCAGCTTTTCATCATTGCTGTAGCCACATCAGTCATACCTGGTAACATACCAACTATTTGTGGTATCGGCATAGGCATTGCTGTTTCTCCAGCAGGAGTTACTTTCAATTTATTCAATTTATTCTTCTTTAACATATTTAAACCAAAGAAAGTAAAGAAGATACCTACTTCATAATCCATTGCAGCTGCAGTTGAAGCCAATATAAGTGGAGGATAAGCTCCAGGAATATCAGCTTTTGAAGCTATAATGGCCAATTTTTTCTTTTTTTCAGACATATTTTATTCCTCTTTATTTTGTTCTTTTAATTATATAGCGATAAATCTCGTTTTCAATAGATCGATCTGCTAATTCGTGTCCTGTAGAATTTGTCCAAGCTTTGAAGTCTGCAACTGATCCAGGATCTGTGGACAGAACTTCTAAAAACTCTCCAATTTCAATTTCTGCTATTGCTTTTCTTGTTTTCAATATAGGCAGAGGACAACTAAGATGCTTTGCATCTAGTGTTTTTGCGATTTTTATATCAGACATTTTTTTTCACCTTACAAATAGCCCCTTATTAGAGCTTTAAAGTATACAATTTTGAATGATTTCTTGAATAATCCATATAGAAATAGGTTGTGTAAACCAATTTTTCTTGGTGGATATTTATAGCTGAATACTAACAATAATGATCGACGAAATGATGTTACAACAAAACAAACAGTAAAGCCATTGTATTTCTTGGTTGGTTCCTTCCCGTCTATTTCAAGTATCAGATTTTTTATTAATGCATCTGATGCAAAATGTGCAGCTGCTCCTGATTTGGAGATTGGTAGATTTGTGCAATCACCAATAGCATACATATTTTCATGATCGTTTACTTTGAGTGTAAATTTATTTGCAGAAACAAAACCTTCTCTATCTCCTAAGCCAGATTCAATAATGACTTTGTGACCTTTATGCGGTGGAATAAGTACCAACAGATCATAATCAATCTCTTCTCCTTCAAGTGAAATAATTTTACTATTTTTTTTATCAACAGTCTCATAGTTAAAAAATTCACCAAATTCAATTCCTCGTTCATCAAAGTTTTTTTGAACTTTTTCAGATACTCTGGGTTCAGGATATGGACGCATAAGTGGATACAAATATTTTATCGTTGTTTTATCTCGTAAATTCCTTTGTCTTAGAAATTTTTCTAGTACGAAGGTAAATTCTGCGGGGGCTGGTGGGCATTTGTATGGTACTGTAGTTGGAGATATTACAATTGTACCTCCTTTGAAGTTCTTTAGAGCTTCTTGGAGTTTTTTTGTTGCATCTAACAAGTAGAAATGATGTATATTCTCATCATCATAGGCATTAACGCTCTCTACATCCATTTTGGCACCTGTAGCTAAAACGATATAATCATAATGAAGAGTATCTCCGTTTGCTAAAGCGATAGTTCTCTTTTCTGAATCAATTTTCAATGCTGTTGTACGTAACCAGTTTACTTTACCGCTTAGAACTTTGTTCATAGGTTTGATGAATTTTGATTGTGGAGTGTTTTTAAATCCCAAAAAAACGAATTGAGGTTCATAGATATTGATTTCTTTTGGTTCTATTAAAATAACTTTGGCATCCTTTCTGCGCAACTTCTTTGCTAGTTTATTAGCAATTGAAATTCCAGCGAAGCCTCCTCCAACAATTACGATATTTTTCATTTATTATTCCTCTAGTGAAGTTTCTTAACGATATATTTGTCGTGATCTTCTAGGTTGATGATTTCAACTAATTCATGATTTGCTTTCTTAACCCATGCTGGAACATCAGTACGGGTTCCTTCATCAGAACTAAGAAGAGCTAAATGCTCGCCTACTTCAGCCTGACGAATCATTTTAATCAACTCCATCATTGGACCTGGGCAGAAAGAACCCCTGGCGTCTACTTCTATTGCTATTTCATATTCGGTCATACATTCACCGTTGTTTTCGATTATGACACATCAATGCACATCCGTTTTTAAGCATTTGCTTTTGTATACAATGTTGTTTTCATATATTTCTCATGACTGATATTCGGATCTCATTCGTGAATAGAGAAATTAATAAAGTCTAAAGTCCATCACAAAATGATGAACAAGAGAGTTAAAGCCTATTCATTTTTCATTATAGTTCTGATTCTTAACTCACAAAGTCTTACACAGATGATCTCTTCAGCGTCTGTTTTTCATAGAGTAAAAGGCGACGATTCTGTTGTTTATAGATGGATATGGGAGGAGCTAGAAGGTGCACCTGGAGCAATTAACGGTGATGATGTTGTCTTTTGGGGAGATAGTTTAGGTCCTTATCACAATTATACAGAAATATCTTCAAAATTGACTAACCTTAATTCAACATTTCCAGAATTCATTGATTTATTTTCAATCGGTCAAACCTGGCATGGGCGAGAAATCTGGTGTGTTAAGCTTACTAATGAAACAGTTACCACTTCTAAAACAGAATATTACATTGTAGGTGAACATCATGCTCGTGAGCTAATTTCAGTTGAGAACTGCCTGTATTTTATCGATAAAATCATCTATGAAACAGGCTTTGGTCTGTATGAAAATCTTCTGTCTTCAACTGAAATTTATGTCATTCCAATGCTCAATCCAGATGGTCTATCAATCATGCATTTTTATCCAGAACAAAGAAAGAACCTTCGACCTATTGATGATGATGGAGATAATGTTACAGATGCTAATCTAGATGGCTTCCTTGATGATGAACTGGAGCGAATATATTTCTGGAATGACACTACAAATATATCAGAAATACTGCAAGAAGACCTAGATGGTGATTTATCAATAGCTGAGGATTTACCAGGGGGGGTAGATTTAAACCGAAACTATGGTGCATTTTGGAATGGAACAGGTTCTTCTCCTGATGAAATTGATCCGCTGTATAGAGGACCAGAACCCTTCAGTGAAAATGAAACTCAAGCTCTTCGCGATTTCATGCAGCAACACTATTTCAATTTTGCTTTAAGCCTTCACAGTGGTATTAGAGCTATAATCCCACCTTGGGGCTACAATGGTTCTCTACCTTCAAAAGATGAAGCAGAATTTAATGCTCTAATGTTTCAGCTTAAATCCTTAACACTCTATCCGTATTGGAATGAAACTGGAGGTTATCTAGCAAATGGTGTGTGGGAGGATTATAGTTATCTATATCATGATATTATTTGTTTTACTTTGGAGGTTTATGAATCCGTCTGGAATGGGTATTACTTTGATTACTTCAATCCCTCAGGAGATGGAATCCTTAGTAACTGTGAAAATGTATTTAATGCTCTAGTTTTCATGGCGGAAGGTCCTCAATTAACATATTCAAACAGCTTACCTTCTATAAAAGTCACAAATCCAAGAAGTCCCAACCAGGTTTTCGAAAATTATACGATTAGCTGGTCAATGTCAGATGAAGATGAAGACAGTTTGAATTGTTCTGTAATGGTATCTCCTGATGGGTACGATTGGACTGTATTGGCAAGTAACCTTATTAACGAAACAAGTTTTTTCTGGGATGTTCATGATTTTCAACCCGGATTTTACTATCTCAAAGTTGCAGTTTCTGATGGAAAAAATTGGATAACAGATACTGGTGAGATAAGATTAAACGTTAACAAAGAAGCTGAAGGATCCCAATTTAGTTTCTGGTTATTAGCAATTCTGTTTGGAGGGTTAGCTACAATCTTCATATTCTTCAATATCCGTAAACAAAAAGGTGTTAGCAAAGTATGGAGCGGAGAACTTTACGAAGATGAACAGATAGAAGACGGTGAAAAATAGTTTTCTAGCTGTGTAGCTAGCAAATTTTTTAAATTAAGTAAATAAGATATATTAAAGGAAAGGGTCAAAGGGGTTTCAAAATGCATGATCCATTGTATGTAACACTGAAGTATGTAGTGGCAGCAGCTCTATTCTTAGGCTTTTTAGTTGCTATTTTCTTTGGGCGAAGAAGACAAAATCCCTTCTATATTCCTTGGTCTGTTTTTCTGCTTACTTTTGGTTTATTTCAAGTCATGGATGCACTAAATAATCAATTTGGAGTGTTTCAGAGAATCGAGAATGGGTTGCCGCCAGTAGGTAATGATACATTGCTCTTTCGTATTCTTAATGTTACTCAAGCCCTAGCAATGATATTTCTTTTTGCAGCAAGTTTAGAACAATCAATGATTGTACCACCAAGAGCAAGCCGAATTATTGCAGCAAGTTTAACTATTTTAGTTCTGTATTTCATAGTTATACCTTTAGAAAACACTCTTTTCAGCTTTGGAACTCTCACAATTTCAATATATAGCACATTGATAACGGAATTCTATGGGTTCATTTTCGGATTCATTGTAATATGTAGTTCTTTGTTATTGATTCCAGTTTTTATCAGATATGTCAAACTATCAGTAATTTCAAAGAACAGAAGGATAAGATGGAAAACTTACATTACTCTACTAGTGTTTTTGATGTTGATCGGGTTAGCTTTTCTTATGACTGTACGAAGAAAAGTAAGTGAAAATGGGATGAATGAAGATACTTTTGATCTTTTTGAGATAATTTACTCATTTGTTGTTGTATCACTTATAGTAATTTATCAGAGTCAATCCGTTTCCCATGGTATTGAAACAATCCTAGTCGTTGATAAAGAAGGTAATCCCCTCTTAGGTTATTCTCCTTTTAGAAGGAGTAGAATCTCTTTTGAGGAGAAAATCATTGCAGCATCCGGATATCTTTCTGGTCTTTTTCATTTCATCCAGGATTATGTGGCAACTACAGACAAAGAAGAATTCAAAGAAATTAAAACTACTTCATCAACTCTCTCATTTTATGCTGGGGAGAAAATCTTTATGATTATTCAAACAAAAATCTCTGGCAACAAACTAGATAAATCTGCTAATATAACTCTCACAGAATTAGATGAGTTTTTAGCTGATTTTGAAGCAAACAAATTGCCAACAGAAAAACAAGTTGATGAGATGATTAATCTGTTAGAGAAAAACTTCTATTTGATTGCTTAATTCACGCACTAAAACTTATATCCTAAAAATCATATACTTCTTTAATGCTATCCATTACTTTTGTTCTAGGGACTAGACCAGAAATAATCAAATTAGCGCCAGTTATCCTAGAGGTTGAAAAAAGAAAGATTAAGCATACTATTATCCATACCGGACAACATTATGATAAGAATCTATCAGATGAGGTATTTGATTCATTAGATATTTGCACACCTTATATCAATTTAGACGTTAGAACGAAAATTCCACATAAACAACTTAGTGAGATGATAGCAAAAATCGGAGAAACTATTCTGGAATTGAATCCCTCTATTGTGCTGTCTGTAGGAGACACCGTAAGTGTACTTGCTAGTAGCTTGGCTTGCATTCAAAATGAAATTCCCTTTGGTCATATTGAAGCTGGTTTACGGTCATATGATTTTACAATGCCTGAGGAAATAAACAGAAGATTGGTTGATCATATGTCTTCAATACTATTCGCTCCATCAGAAAGAGCAATCCTTAATTTAAATAATGAGGGAATAGATCCTAAAAGAATTTATCATACAGGAAACACAGTCATTGATTCTATAAGAATATTTAACGAGTTAATCCATGAGAAAAAAACAGACTCAGCTGACAATATATTAGAAGAAATCAAAGAACCTTATATTTTAACAACAATTCATAGAATAGCAAATGTTGAAAATAAAACCAATCTTGAAGAAATAGTAAAAACATTAGTTAGTTATAATGAACACTCAATTGTCCTCCTTATTCATCCAAGAACAAGGAAGAAACTAGAAGAATATGATCTTCTACAACAGTTGAGTCAAAATAAAAAAGTTCATCTTTACACTCCTGTCGAATATCTTTCGCTTTTAAAACTGTTGAAACATGAAAGATGTTTGTTTGTGCTGACTGATTCAGGAGGATTACAGGAAGAAGCTTCGTTTTCAAGAAAACCCTGTATAACAATTCGTTCTAATACAGAAAGACCAGAAACAGTTGAACATGAAATAAATTTCTTAGTGAAAACAAAAGCATCTACAATAATAAAAACTATTAAACAGGTTCTTTCTGAGGATTTTGAACATAGATTTAATTCATTTGGTTCTCCTTATGGAAAGGGATATGCAAGTCAGAAAATAATCGATTTAATAGAAGCAAATTATGAGTTTCTTTCTCATAAATCACCAGAAAATTATAGATCTGGTTCAAAATCATTTTACATTCTGGAACTAGGCGCATCTATGGAAAAGGATACTATTGAGGAACAATTTCGGTGCCAATTAATAACTGCGTTTGATGAAAATGGTCATCCTAAATTGATCAAAAATAAAATGAAAAAAGGGGACAGAGTTAGGATTTTGAGGGATTAACCTACCAGTTCATTATGCCTAATGCTTTTAGAAGGACTCTCAATGCTGCGAATGTTGCTAATGCCCAAAATCCAGTTAAAATTACTTCTGATTTAATTTTATGAAGGAATCTGGGAACAATATTTGCAGTGATAATAGCTCCAGCAGCCATCAGAAAAACAACATCCCACTGAATCGATGCTGCTGCAAAAGTATCTGGACCAAAAATATCTAACGACCTTATGAGTACTGCAAATGGAGTAGCAAAGAGAATTATAAAAGTCGAAGTGGCTGTTGCGACTGCAGCTGGAACACCAAGAGCCATTGTTAGTATTGGGACATATATAACTCCACCACCGAGTCCAAGAGTAGCACCAATAAAACCTCCTAATGCTGCAATAAATACTCCTGGAATAAGTTTAGCTCTATAATTGAACTTAACACCTCTTTTATCTTCAAAATTTCTATAAAAGGCTGTTTTTCTCCACCAAGGTCTTTGCATTTGTTCTTGGTCGCAATCTTCTTCTAAAAATTCTTCATCTTCTGGAATCCAACCCTTCCGTTTTTTATTCCGTGCTATAAAAATCGTAGCAAATTTATACACGGCGATCGCGATCATTGTTGCTCCAAAGATAATTTGAAAAACGTCTTTATTGACATCTTGTATTTTTAACCATTGTGAGAATAATGCTCCAGAAATAGCTCCTGGGATTGCAAAAATCATAAATCTAAATGCTATATCATAATCAATTCTTTTTTCTCTAATGTAAGAAATTGAACCACTAAATGCTGTAAAGATAATTACTCCTAAAGATGTGGCTGTAACTGTAGCACCAAGAAGTTCTGTATCTCCTCCTATTTTTTGTAAGAATAACCATTCAAATGCTATTAACAAGATTGGTACATTCAATAATCCTCCGCCTATACCAAATGTTGGGGAAACAGCACCACTTACGAGTCCTGCAGCAAAAAGCGCAAGATAAACCCACCATTCAAAATTTTCGAACAACAAATATTTGCACCTTTTTTATCTGAAACTCAATTAGACGAGTTGTTTAAAACTTTAGTGCAAGAACAAATTCAGTTTGTAGCAGAAATGATTTTAAACTACTAGGATATGCTTGTAACAATGAGTTTAGATGATGAATCCTCTTTAGCTGAGCATTTTCTTTCACTTATAGAAAAGAAAACTATCTGGGAATTAGATATGATTTGTTCAATACTAAATATAAATGTTGAAGACTTCATGGGATTTATAAACAAATTTCCAATGGCTTATGGATTATCAGTACAAGGTAAGAAGTTCTATATTACTCCAGAACTAGTGAATGATGCAATGGGGGAGATTAAACAATCATTTGTCGAATGGTATCAACGAATTGCTCCAGATGGATTTTCTCAAGTTGTTCAAGCATCAATCCAGAAAAGAAGTGAAGAGATTCTAAGAGATACTCCAGAGAGAATCTCATCGAAAATCAAAATTTCTGTATATGGAAACAATCATGTAGTAGAACATGTATTAAATGAATTTCTTTCAAGAGTGGGATTACAACCTTCTTTCGACTATACTGGAGGATATGAGCCTGTTGATTTTCAGAAAAATATTGGAAATGATATATATAATTGTCAGTTTATGCTGATAAACTATAATAGGGATATGCTCTCTTTGGCTAATCTCTTATTTGAAATGCCTGAAGCGTTTTTATTCATCTTTAACCCTCTAGATCAATTACAAATTGACAGATTAGTGAAAATGATTAAGATTTTAATCTCAAAGAGAAAAAAAGACCTCTTTATCACTTTTCTTGCAAGTGTCAAACCAGATATTTCTCAAGAATCTTTGAGCGATGTTGCAAAAACTCTCTCATACTTAGTTGAGTATCTAGAAGAGAAACCTCATTTCAAAGTATCTTTTGCTATTCTATCATCTACTAATCAAATTGAGAGAAAAATTGCTGATCTAATCCAATCTGCTAGAATGTTATTTTGATTTTAATTTTGTTTTAGGTTTAGGTTTAGGTTTTGAGATATATTTCTCTTCAAGGTAGTCTGCAAGCTTAGGATAATTTCTGAATGCAGGAAATAACTGATAAAAACCTGCTGCAAGAAATAAAAGAAAAATACCCGAGAAAGCCATACCTATGTAATTTAGGACGTTAGTAACAACAGCATCTGTAACACCTTCACTTAATAATTTACTCGTAACAATGAAACTAGCAACATATATGCTGTATGCAACTGCTTGAACAAGAAATGCGATAGAAATCAATGGAAGAGGATTTCGTGGTATAAGTTTTCTGATAAATGCTGAGACAAGATCCTTATAGAAAAAATAGAAACCTGTTGCAAGAGTTATACAAGATAAGATCAAGATAGCATTACCTATGTAAACCATAACTACACTTGTTATCCAACGTACAAGAATCAAAACCAACTGGGCTATGAATAAAGCAGCACTACCGCCAACTATTGTAAATGCTGCGATTTTCCCTTTTTCCCATTTAACAACTGGATCGTATGTCAAGTTATAAATGCCCCAACTCATTCCGATGAGGCCTAGAACGATTGGAATAAAGAGAAGATGTGCATCTATCCATCCTGGCAGAATCGTATCTAGAAATAATGCTGTAAGTGCGGCAAGAAGCCCATAAAACAGAAATACCATTACTGAACTATTTAGAATGAGTTTTGAATGCTGCTGACGATTAATTCTACTCACCTTCCATTTTGCTTTCTTGTTCTTCAATTTTCTCAGTTTTTATTGCGTTTTCTTGTTCTCCATGTTGATTTTCAACTATATATCCCCCCACCTGTATCATGTTCGTAATCGATGCCAAGCCAAAAAAACCTAATATTATTAGAAATGCTGCAAGCAAGAAAAGTGATAATGAGAGGTTTAGAATCCATAAGTCTAGTGACGAAGGATAAATTAGGACATTACACCAATTAATAATAGAGGGAGCTAATAGAATGACCATTCCAAATGGAATATACCATTGCCCCTTTCTGGGGATATAATCATTTTTGTGAAGGGAGTCCAATGTAAATTTGAGAAAGATGAACCCAACAGTAATTACTATATAATAAGTAATTAGAAAAACTAAATTAAAGTATATGAAGGGTTTTGTATTCCAACCAATCTTTACGCTTACATATGACAAAATTATTCCAACAATTTCAATAACTGATGATGTTATAAGAAAAATGCTTGCTAGTTTCCATTTTTCTATTTTCCTCAATGATTTTCCAAGTCTAACCAAACCTATTGAGAAAAGTATTAGTGCAAAATCAAAAGCAGCATCTATAATTACTACAATAATAAGATTATATTCTGCAAATAATAAATTACTTGCAACTCTCAACATTTGTATTATTGTTAATAACCATGCACTATAGACTAAATGTTTGGCTATATCGATTCTGTCATTCAATTTACTAACCCTTCTTCAGATATGGATTAGCCTCTCCACAATCGCCACAGAAAGCTGCATCATCATCTAGCTCTAGACCACATTTAATACAAAACATCTTCTTTGGCAAAGCGGGATCATCTAGTAATATTTCTTCAATAGGTTCTTGTGTTTGAGAAACTGGCTTAGCTGGGGGTGGTGGTGCAAATCCTCCGAATAATCCTCCCCTTCTCCCAAGCATTCCTCCTCCTTGTTGTCTGGCTTCAGCCCGTTGAGCTTTAGCTTCTTCTATCCTTTGAAATAGCTCTTCAGGAATTTTATCCAGAGTTGCAAAAGCTCTTCGTAGATACCAGAAACCTAACACAATCATGACAAGATTCCCCATACTAAAGAAGTATTGAACCCAGAGAAGAATTTGAAATCCTTCTTCAATTACTAGCTTTTCACCTACATAATACGCATAGGTATCCTGAGGAATAATGGTTTCTATGGTTAAATAAATGAATAACAATGCAAAACCTAAAGGAAGTGATAGTTGTCCTTTATAGATATTTCTTCTTTGAGTTGCATAACTATCAACTGCTGTTTTAAGTTGATAGAACCCAAAGGTGAAAGCTGCAGCTGAAACGATATAAGTGATATTTACAGACAGTAGTCTTAAGGGATTTGAACTAACCAAAAGCCCTGTTGCATAAAAAATACCCGATATTCTTGATAGCAGTAGTCTTAAGTGATCTGAACTAACCAAAACTCCTACCGAATAAAAAATAGTTAATATATTTGATACAAGGAGAATTATGGCAGCTGAACCAATTATTATACTTGTAAAGAATATAATTTTGTTTTCTTCTTCCTTATGGAATAAAAATAAACCATATGCTAACCATACCAATGCTAGGCCTTGTAATAAATTAAGTGCACTGTCGACATATAAAATTGCAGGACCACTACCTAACAAATAAATAAACATACTTATCATCATTGTTAAAACATAAATCAAAGATGAATTTGTAATATGTTTTCTGGTTGTATTTTTTATACCTGTTTCTGGTTGTAGCTCTGTTTCACCCATCATCCTAATCATACCTTGTGAATGTATTATTTAAATTTGTGGAGTTATGATATTTTTGATTCGAGGAAAAAGGAAAGTATATAAGTACTCCCAAATACTCTTTTTTGATGAGACTTTCATCCTCTTTATCACTGGTAGCATGCTTGACGGCGTTCTTTAGTTTATTAACACCAGTTTTCTTTGATAAACAAGGATATGCTCAAACTTGGATTGATATTCAAGAATCTCCTCCTCTATGGATTTTTATAATTGCCACTTTCTTAGTAGCTGCTCATGATATCAAATGGTTTGAAGGGATAAAATTTATTCGTAAATCAGATTTCAGATTATTTAGACTTCTTTTGGTTATTATTGGCTTTTTGATGGCTTTTGCTATGGAATTGTCTGTTAACGTTCGATTAACCCCTTACATTTTCTGGCAGCAGAGTCTTTTCTTCCAATTACCTTACAGATCTACAGTTATGCTTCAATATAATATCCTGTATTATGTTTTTCAGAAAGCAATTGTAGAGACCGTAATATTCAGAGTTAGTATAGCGTATCATTTAATTCGTCTCTGTCGATTAATTTTGATTTTTGTATTCATCTTCACTATTCTGGAAAAAAGTCCTCGAAAATCAAGGATAACGACAGAACAGGTTTATAGGGATTATCTGGGAAAATCTCAGCCTTGATGCAAATAGTTTTTATTTCAGTTAATTTCTTGATAAATAAGCAAGAAACAATTTGATAAGCATGTCCTCTCCTTTATTTGTACCATATATAGCATTATTAGTCCTAGATGAGACTGGAATGACTCTACGATGCACTAATCCTATTCCTGATATTTCAAATGAAGAAATAATAGGAATAGGAAACTTCTACAGTCCTGTAGTTTCAGCATCATCTCCTCATCTAGAAATATATGGTCCTTTACCTATTCCACATCATGAGAAATATCACTTGTTAATAGTTACTTTCAGAAAGTATGATTCATTAGTTCATGATCCGCGAACCAAAGATAAGAATGTACTATCTTTTTGTCAATTGCTTATTTTTTACAAAAAAGAATGTGATGAAAAGGTAAAATTCGGTCACAGTCAGATATTCACAACTGTAGATGTTTTTCTTCAAGAATTTCAAGATGTTGCAGAAGTGAGAGATGAAGAGCTGCTCAAATTGAGTGAAATATTAATTGAAAATGTTATTCTTGATGATCAGATTAAATCTAAAAGCATTGAGGATATTGTAAGAGATATTGCTTCGCGGTTTAATACAATACAACAAATATCTAACCTATTAAACCGTAGAACAAAAATTGGAATTATTTCCTCTGATTCATTGTCATATAATCTGATTATTCAATCTCTTTTCCACTATCAGAATATAGATTTCATCTATCAGCTAGATAGAAACGAATTCATTACAAGAATTGATACTTACTTCATGAGGATAGTTTTAACTTTGCTTTTTGATTTAGAAATGATTGAAGGTATAGATTTCTTCAGAGAAATGGATTATTATGTGTACATAGCTTCTTGTGAAGAAGAGGGAAGTTGTCAAAAGCACATCGATAACATAGACACTATGTTTAAACAAGACAGTAATGCTAAAATCTTTTTTGTGACCACAGAAAGAACAGAACAATTATCCTTGGAAAAAAAGAAGTTTTTATTTCAAGAAAGTGAAAATAGGAAGAATCTTAAACTGATGATTTCAGTTGGAGATGTATTTAGAACACTTGATAATGCAATATATCTAATCTTAAGTGATATACTGGAACTGAGAAAAATCATCTTGAGTCAGAGCAAGGGATAGTTTGTTCTAATCTGGAATCACAGCGATTAGCTGTGCATTTAACCCCAACCTACTCCCAACAACTGGACCCATATAACCTATGAATGACTTGCTAATTTTCATCCAAAGTCAGAAGTTGTTAGTTTTGGTGATGTTCATCGATTTATCGTGGGTAATGAAGATACAATTGTTGAAAATATTGAACGTTTCATCAAAGCAATTTAGAATTTATAATAAGTTTTTTTTCAATGAGACAAACTCTAATTCTTGTTAACTCTTTTTTTCATCCATTCTCTTATTTCTTCAAAGAGCTGGTATCGACCTGCATCTTTGGGAATGACATGACCACCTTTGTCTATCCAAACTAGAGTTTTATCAGTTGAGTTAACCTTTTTGTAGATGTATTCAGCATGATTAGAAGGAACACTTGGATCCTTCTTACTCTGAATTACAAGTATGGGTACCTCGATTTTAGGGACTGATATTTTCACTTCTCTAAGAAGTTTGTAAAGCTGCTTAATACTTCTTATGGGGTAGTACCCATAGCTTTTGTGAGTTGAGAGTGATTCCAGATCTTCCCATCCTTTTTCCCTTGTTCTATGCTTAGGATAAATTAAGCCTAGAAAAGGGACTGCAACAATAAGATACATTCTCCAATCTGGCGACTTATATGGTGCAGCCATTGGTATTATTCCTGCTAAATCACTATTTCTTGCTCCCAATACTAAAGTAATAGCTGCGCCCATTGAGAGACCGCAGATATATACCTTCTCAAATACTGCTTTAAGTTCATTTAGCTTTGCTTGTGCATAGTCTATCCATTCAGTCCAATTGTTTTTATTGAGATCTTCAAGTGATGTTTCATGTCCTGGAAGAGTGATATTTTCAACAAAGTAATGTTGTTCTCTAAGATAAGTAGCTAGAGGTTCCATTTCGAAATGCGTTCCAGTAAATCCGTGTATTAGAAGAAAGCTGATTTTTGAATTTTCACTCATATTAGACTAAAAAAACACTAATTAATAAGAATTGTTGATTAGAATTCACATCCAATCATTAAGTAGAAAAACCTTCCTTAACTTTTTAACTCTTTGTTACAAATAAATACTATGAAGTAATCTTGATAATTAAATATTTACATGAAGTCCTCTAATCCTGATTGTTTCTTGGTTCTCTGAAAATCCTTCAGTTCCTCATCCTTCTGATCAATGAACCATTATTTAATCAGCTTAGATTCAGGATCAACAACAGATTTAGGTATCCAAATAGGATTGTCAGTTAAACCATCAATGATAACCATAAAGAATGAACCCCATAGAACAGAGCCCTTTAATTATTGGGCTTTCTTAAAACTTAACATCTACATTGCTCTGTCCATCAGAATCAGTTTTTTTTCCAGTAGAATTCTGGTGTGAGATACAGGGATTCTTATGAAATTATTATTGTTTTCACTAAATTGGTTTGAACTAGGAAATCTTCAAGGTCTGTATTGACGTTATAATAAGTGAGCACAAAATTAATTGTTGAATCTACAATAAATGAAGTGTTGAGAAAACCTCTAATTTGATAATTACCTGAGTTTTGGAGAGTAAAAGAGTAACCTTGTGATTTATTTGAGATTAAGTATTCCAATTTTGGTTCTTCTGCAATGATTTCAATATAACTAAATAATCTAAATGTGTCAAATAACAAATTATTGTAAATGCTACAAGTCGTTCCTTAAAGTTACCTCTTGTAGAACTAAAACTTATTCCATCTTTCAATTCATATATTCTACTAGGAATACCAATTTCTGATAGAAGCTTTTTGCAAGAGTTTACTACTTTTGGATATTTAGATCATATAGCTTTTACTCTATTTCCATTTATTTTGAATCTTATTGGTCTTATGAAAATATTCTTATCAAGATGTGAGTTTTGCTTAATGAAGTCGTTCCAATCATATAATAATTCCGCAACTATTTCATCAGAGTGACCTCCAGCTTGCGATCTAGCAACTTTGATTGGATTAAGAGTTTCTTCATCAAAGAAAACAAAAGGTGAATAGTACTGGCAATCTATTGTAATTCAATAGTTTTTACCCTCTTTTTTTTCCTATTTAGTATTACTACTGCAAAAATGAGAGTGGGTAAACCAATTACTAAAAATGGGAAGTCAGTATTATTACCAGCATAAGCAAGCGCTATGAAATTATTAACATACCAATTATTAGCAATGATCGTGTCAAAGACTTTATGAACTATCTTCATTTCATCTTCAGTGAAACCAGACTTATAATAGATTTTAATATCTATCACTCCTAAATCCCAACATTCTGAATAAAAAGAATATGTTTCATTAAAAACTAATGGTTCTGAAAGATTAAGTAGAGGTAAATCTTCCTCTTCAGCCCAATTTGATTCTGGCCAATTCATGCTAAGATTATTGATCCCAAATATCACATTTTTTAGTGAGAGAAGGCTAGAAATTAGAATGTCATGAAATTCGTTATTTTCTATCCATTTTTCACCTTCATTTATGAATTTTGATGCCATAATCCCATCCTTTGATTGGAAGTCTAAAATAGTCACATTACCACCAAGATGGCTTTCATTAAATGTCGAAAATTCTGTGTGATCAAGTGGTGCTAGATATTCTGCAAAAGCATATCCAAACTCAGAACTATCTGCAGGGATAATTGAAGGAACTACTTCTTCTACGTACCACCAGCGGTCATTATCAGAGTCAATTATGCTAGACAGTTGTTCATACATAGTTTTATCATCATGAGAGACATTTGCTAACAAGAAGTCTACTTTACCAGGTAACACGGTATCATTATAATTATAGACTAAAATGTCATCTAAACCAGAGATTTGATGGGTTAACCAATTCAAATCCTCATTAATTCTATTTATTAGTATTTCATTCTCCTCATGTGTTTGACTGGTTTCATTGAAAATTAATAGTAGTGCTGTAAGATCCTCCTTTGTCAATCCATTTAGTTCTATAGAAATTAAAGAGTAGATAGATGAAATATCCATACTATTCACTGTATTTATATTAGGGACAGAGAAAGAAGAAATAAGTAAGAACATGAACAAGCAGATGAGAGATGTTTTTTTCTTTTTCATTATTCGTCTTCCTATTTAATTATGGCGGATGACATAAGTAAAGCGCTGTCTGCAAATCGTTGAAATCCATTGGATTTTGATCCCAACCTGGATAGTTTGTGGTAATCCAATTATAAGCGGTATCAAACGCTGTGTCTGAATCAGAATAATAATTATAGAACCTTTGACACATTTTTCGTAGAAAAGGGCTATACATATGATCTATTCTGTATGCTAGTGACCAACTAGGATCATAACCCATTAGCTGGTGCCAAGCACTTTCGTCCCACTCACAAGCTACCATCACATGCTTTTTGTTGGTTAATTCTTTTCCTCTGTAGAGAAACCCTTCTGAATGGCAACTATCCATGATATATATTAAGTTATCAGTTTCTAAATCAGTTAACCAACCTTTCAGTTCGATAGCAGCAACACCCTTATAGTAAGGTGTCCACCCTAATTCATGAAACCATGTGGTTGTATGAGAATGTGTCCACGCATCCCAATTTGGTGGTGCACCCACAGCATGTCCATGTGCTGAAAATAGAACTACTACAATGTCTTTTTGTTTTTCTTTTGTATCTAAAGTATCTAATATACTAATTACATCATCATCGTCCCAATCATAATGAGTAGCGAAATAACCAGGGATGTATTTCGCCCTATCGCTTAGAAGCATATCTCTAAATGGTTCTATATTACTTCTCCATCTATATTGCCAAGAATATTCATCATCGAAATCAAATCCAAAACCAACGAAATGACACATGGGTGGATCTACTGTGAATGATACACTATCCATAACAACACTTTGAGTAATTATGCTAAAAGGACTAGGACCCCCACTGACTGAAACTGAAACAGTAAAAGTATGTAATCCTCTACCATACTTATCTATAAAGTTCTTTGCATCATATTGAATATTTGCTCCTACATGATGGAGAGAGTAATCTAACTGTCCATCAATATATGTTTTATATGATTGATATGAACCAACGATGATGAATTTGAAAGTGATATAATCACCGTTTAAGAGACCGTTAAATTGTTGACCATTAGTAGGTTTCTGAATAGTGGTTGATGTAGCTCTTACTTCTTTAATGAGAATTGTGCTACTAAGAAATACGATTGTAAAAAAAACAAAAAAAGCTAATCTATATTGCTTTTTTTTCATAGTTTAATTTCCTCCGTCTATACTGTTTTTCAATTTTGTTTTCTACAAACAGTATACTGCTTGTACAAGGTTTATTTATATATTTAAACTTTACCTACCACTTAGTACTTCCTCAATGAGTGCTACCATGTATCACCTCCTTCTGGATGTTGAAGCCATATACGGATTCGAGGTGAATTTCCCAGTTTAAATAGTGGTTAGTTCTGTCGAAAGTTCTATTAGACTATGTAATTATTAGAGGAAGGAAAAGAGAAAAATCAATACTAGAGGAAGAGAAAGCCAGATTTTTGTTGGAGAATAAAAGTCGAAAAGAAGGATCGACTGTGAAAGCTTGTCTTTAAAAGTAGATTACTAGTACTGAAATTTCAGCCTTCTAAACTCGTTTTTATTACTAAAGTTGTTTATAAGAAACGACTGTATTGAGAAAAGTCGTCTAAAAGATACGATGTAGTGATATTAAGTCGTCTTGTGGACACGATCTGTCTGTGGTAGTATGTTCTTGCTACCTGGACAACCTCCAGTTCCAGCTGCTAATAAAATGGACTATACAGAAGATGGAGAAATTATAGGGTTAAACTAACCCTACTTTTACCATTTTTAAAAACTCCAATTCTGGAAGATATATTCTATTATATCTCCAATTTTTTTACTCTCTTGTTTGTTTAGTATCAACCTACAAAATTCGTTGATTATTTTATCTACATAGTATTGAAATAGGTTATTGTGACTTGGAAACCCTGAAGTCTTAATATTAAAAACTATATTATGTCATTTATAGTCAAGAAAATACAAATAAGATTCATAGACATCAATAATTTCCCCTGCAATTCAATAACTAAAATATTTTCAAGTTCCTGTTCAAACTGTTGTTATACCTTTTCCCACTCTTTTTCTTTTTTTCATAATCTTTTCTAGGATAGTGCAGTCATCAAGATAATACTTGTAAGTCTCTCGTATTTTTCTTTTAAACTATTTAATTTTGTTTGAGCGTAATTAATCCAATCTGTCCAGTTGTTTTTATTAAGTTCTTTAATAGTTGTTTCATGACCAGATAGAGTGATATTTTCAACAGCATAACCTTGTTTTTCAAGGAATTCAGCTAAAGGTTTCATTTCAAAATGTGCTCCAGTAAAACCATGTATTAAAAGAAAGCTGATTGTTGTAATCTCACTCACAAAATAATGAATAATAACTGATTAATAAAAATTGTTAATCATATTGACTCTAAACTTATTAGAAAGAAGAAAAACTCATAAACAAGGAAGAAGATTAATTATTGTGATAGACCCTAGAATTTTCTGGACCTTAATAGGTATACTCTCTTTTCTAGTTTCCATAAGAGCTATTATTACTATATACCGCGGAATAAGATATGAATATTTGCAAGTTTCAGGTTTTGCTCTACTTATATTATCTTTAACTCTAACTGGATCATATTCTTATATCTACTATGTAGGAAATGAAGAAATCGTCTACTTATCATTAAGTTTAACCTTAGCCCTTCTTTCAGTGGTCCTCATTTTAGCGGGTACTCTATCTTCTAGTCGACGATGGGTTAGACGAAGAGGGACAGAAAATCTGAATAGATTCACCAATCTCCTTATCTTTGCTTACATCCGAAATCCAGTATCTTTAGGTATGATGCTTATTTCAATATCAATGATATTCTATATTCATTCATTATTATCTAATATACTTGCAGGTGTTGCTTTTTTGTTTTTCATGTTTTCATCGTTTGAAAAAGACACTTTTTTCAAAGAGCTGTATGGATATCCATACAAAGTATATTCAAAAACAGTTCCAAGATTCAACTTTGTTCATGGATTAATTAAAGCGATTATTGTGAACAAAAAAGCTCAAGATGAGAATAGAGGTAACCTCTTAGATTCATAAGAAAAAGATATTTGGGCTATTCTTAATCTACTT
>JAGLXK010000100.1 GCA_023132955.1 Candidatus Heimdallarchaeota archaeon | reverse complement strand
AGGATCGTAATCGTATTGGCTGAACCTAGTCTCTTCAATCATTGTTTGAGTTAATTCAATGTATTGATCTTGTTCTTTTTCGACAAGTTCTTTTAATTCCTGGAGAGCTTGTGAATAGTTCTCTCCAAAACCTTTAGTTTTACGATATTTGTCTAATAATTCTTCCTTCATTGTTCTTTCACTTCTTTTTTGGATAAGTTCTTGTTGTGGTTTCAAAGCCTAAAAATTCATAATCATCCACATTTGAATAATTTTTATCTAGGTTTTTACAAAGTCTTTTAATTAATTTCTTCCTTTCTAATTTCATTTTTCTTTTTTTTCTAATCTTTTCGAAAATCATTTTTTCACTTCCTTCTTTTTTGTTATTTCTTCTAATGGTATAGCTTTTGCTATTATTTTCTCAATATCGATTTTCCCTCTCAAGTCTATTTTTGGCTGTAAAAGTGGTTCGAGACTATACAACTTCCCTCCTGAAAGTCCGTTCAATTGTTCAATTAGTCTTTGTCGAGGTTTGTGATCAATCATTTTACTTTTTCTTGCACTAAATACTTCCCAAGTTTGCTTTCGTACATGATCATAAATCAGCACACCAATTCCATCTTTCATGATAGTATTACTATGTAAAATTAAATCATGTAAAATTGTTCCTATAGCATAAGTAATTGGAAAAGCGATATAACAATAATCAAAAAGACATAAACGAGCTTCAGCTTGTTGTAAAGTATCACTAAATTTGTCTAATTTAACTTCTATGCTAGTTAAAACATATCTGTTAGATCTATTCCAACGATAGATACCAACAACATCTAATTCTCTAATTCCAGTAACTTTAGCAAATCTGACATTATTGAAAGTCAAACCATTAAAACCTCTCTCTTTAAAAAGGTCTTTCAACCATTGTTCGAAAATAGGATAAAATTCTGATTCCCAGTGATGATGATAAGGATTGTACTTTAGTTCTTCACTCATTCTTTTTTCACATCCCTTATTTTTGAGTCTTTATACATTCTGTCAAACCAATCTCTTAATTCAGCTAATACAACTATAACAATTGTTGCAAAATTCAAAGTGTAGCCTCCTTTTCAGTTTGAAATTCTTGTAAGTATGATTCTAAATTAATGATCGTCAAGACAGTATTTTCGTTTCCTGAAGTATTCGTAAAAACAAAAGCTAAGTTACAATGACTACAAGTCCAAGCTGTGAAGCTAGCATAGAGCTGTTTAATTGTTTCTTCAGAAAGATTAGGATTCCAGGTTGAATAGGAATTGACAACTAATTTTCTTCTACATTTGATACAATAATATTTTTTCATTCGACTTTCATCTTCCAATATCTATTCATATACTCGTAAGCTATTTTTAATTCATCAAATTCAAACACCCATAATATTAGATCAGATATATTTTGTTTTGTTTTCATTCTTTCACTATCCTTTTAGCCATCTAAGGAACTTCTGAAACCAATTTAATCTTGGAATCTCAGAACCAAATGATTTTACCAGGGTAATGTCACTAAACATAGCATTACGAACAGAATGTTGCTTTGTAAATACTTTATGAGCATCTTCTATTTCAACTGGTTTGGGAAGCATAATTTTAGTAACTCCTTCAACAGTTGCTTCTCCAGGTGGATATTTTTTTAATTCTTTTTTTTCTTTTTCTTTTGTCATTTTTTCACCAAACTTGTAATCTTCTCTATGAATTGTTTCTAAAACAGCTAACCAACCCAAAATCAGCACTTCATAAGGAAAACTGAGATAAATAATTTCAGTATGTGCTTGAGCTTTTCTTTCTATTTTTTTACATATTTTGAGTAGTTTAGCTATGTAATCAGAAGAACCACACTCAAAATGCGAACAAACAAAATAAACAGTGATCCAATCCAAATTTTTTGAGAAAGTGTAAAGAAAGAAATCTCTTGTTTCGTCAGGATGGTCAGGAAGCTTTTTAGAGAATTGCTTATAAAATCGCTGTAAATAGCGGTTTTTAATGTCTTTAGCATAAACAATTTTATAGTCATTAACATAAGTACAGAAAACATCAAAAATGTTTAATTCTTTGTTTTTTTCATTAAAGGTTACTTCTTTCATTATTTCACCATTTTTCAATTAATTTCTGTTTAAGTTTATTCATTTTTTCACCGTTTCATCTTCTAATTTTTCCAATCTTTCTTGTATGTCTGATAATCTTACTTTATTGCCTATAACTATCCATAATGTGAAGAGACACATTAGGGTAATCATGAATAGGTCGAATTTGAATGTCATTGTCTCACTTTCTCCTTTTTCCTTTTTCCAGGAGAATTTTTCAGTAATGAGTCCCTCTTGAATCGTGGGTTATTCCTTATATCGTGTTGGACCTGCTCGGGTTTCAATGTCATTTTCTCACTATCCTGTATTTTTTTGGAGTTTGGACAAGTATATTTTATAGTAAATTGAAGAAGGGAACTTGGTTGATAAATAATTGATGACCAATTAAGACTCATATCTAAGATGCTTTCATCATATGTAGAAAAATCAGGACGTAAACATTCATCACATACGAAAACTATAATTTCAGAATCAACATGATTTATGGCCTTTCCACAACTCATACATATAATAGTCTGATATATACCTCTAAGTTTTTCATTCTCATTCATTCTTTTCATCTTCTTCTTTTACGTATTCACGTGTTATTTCTATCCCCGACAAATCTACTGGCTTATATACCAAATCATCTTCTAATAATATTCCATTTTCAATTATAACAGAAACTTCTTTTGAAAGATTAAATAATCGAAAATCGAAATTGCAATCATAAAAAAGATAATTGATTGCTTTAGAATCTTGAAAATCGGATAGAGTTTCGTCTATCATTTCTTCTAACAGATTTTCAAATCTATTTCTCTTTTCAATAGCCTGTTTCTTAGCTCCTTTACGAAATTGTTTTCTAAATTTTCTTCTAAGTTTTCTTCTGCTAATTTGTTTTTCATTATTATAAATGCTCATTCTTTCACTATCCTGTATTTTTCTACTTTCTTGAGAAACTGATCTGAATAAATCGAAACTTTTCCTTCTCTGAACATTTGTTTAACCACTTCTACAGTGGTATTGTTCTTTTCAGCTAATTCTTTGAAAAAACTAGGCTTAATTACCTTCAATTGCTCTTCATAGATGTTCTTATCTTTAAAAGAATGAGCAAAAGTATCTAACATAAGTTCAACAAAATCTTGTTGGTCCATCTTCTTTATTTTTCTTTTTTTTCTTTGTTTTTTGAAAATCATTCTTTCACTATCCTTTTTTATTCAACATATGAATAATCAAAATTAGAAGAGAAACGATGTAATCTGCTTGATAAAGATGAAAGCCTGTAATAACGTGCTTTAGTTCAGTTGAATCATAGACTTTCTCACTCAATTCTTTGATGAATTTCTCATCTAGCTCTTTCATTAATTGTTCATTTAGTTCTAATATTTTCTTTTGGAGCATTTCTTCTCCTAATATTCTTGCTAATTTATCACTCATTTTCTTTCACTATCCTGTATTT
>JAGLXK010000010.1 GCA_023132955.1 Candidatus Heimdallarchaeota archaeon | reverse complement strand
GCTTTCTTAATCATGAGAAAGAGATAATTCTGAGCTTAGCCTTAGAATCCTTCTTTTTGGCTGAATCAGGAAAAACGACAGAAAGACCTTTTTAATTCTAAGAGAAAGGTACTAAAGAGCAATTCTACTGAGAGCTTAGCTAGTAGCACAATAAACACATCATAAGAGAAAACATCTTGTGAATGGTAGTATTTGCTCGGTTTTTTACCATTTTCTTATAACTGCTCGATTTTTTCAAATTCTTCTAAAGGTTGGAAAAAGTTTGCAATCCATGTACCATCCTCAAGTTCTTCAAAGAACACAAAGGTATTAGAAAGATCTATTATGTTTTTTGGAATATTCATACTTCTTTGTGTCCATTCAGAATCAAATCCATATTTCTGTCCTTTCTTTTTACTCACAGTTACTTTTGAACTTATGAGCTCATATTTACCATCCTGGGTAACTAAGGAGAATCTTTCTTTGTATTTTATAATAGGTTTCTTGATCCATACAGGAATTAATTTTATTTCTTCTTGCTCAGTCAATTTTATCATCTATTACTAGATTCTCTCACAGATATATAAACCTTCTACTGTATGGACGCCCGACTCCACATACAGTATGGATATCTGAATAGTGTGCGTTCCTCCACATTGTTTCCAGTAGAAATAAGCGTGTATTCTTTTAAGAAGCTGGAAGTTCTAAAATGGTACCATACGAGAAGGAATGTGAAAGGTCGTTTAAAAGTTTCTAATCAAAGATTAAAACTGATCACTTTCTTTTCTCTGTTTTTAGCTGTTTTTTCAAAGTGTAAAACGCCTTAAACCCTAGTCTTTCCAAGTTAGAACCTCTTAAACAATAAAGCCATATAAGTAATGCTAATGAGAGTTTATCTGTTGTTTAATACAAATATACATGGTGACATATCAAAACACGTTAGAACGGATGAAAGCGAGAGAAGGTTTAGTGTGCTTTATGACAACACTTATATATTTATAATGACATGTTAATATAGATAGAAATGAACACTGAAAACAAACTAACTGACTTGGAAACAACCAAGAAAAAAATGGATATGAAAAAACTCAAAGAAGAGCTAAAAGAATATGTTGAGGAATCAGGATATGATGAAGGAGAGATTTACGTCAAGAAGAAAGAAATTTTGAACGCTTTTATAGAAGAAAAGATAGCAGACGGAGAATTACCTGAAAATTTTGATTGTTCTTATTTTGAATTAC
>JAGLXK010000001.1 GCA_023132955.1 Candidatus Heimdallarchaeota archaeon | reverse complement strand
CCTGCTTCACAAGGCAGATCTGTTGATGTGTTGTTTAGGATATGTCTAAAAATACCCAATAAGGGAACCATACCCTTGTTTTTTCCCCTTTCCAAATTTGTGACCCAATAATCTACTAAACGAGAAATTCCTTCATTATACTTCAGCATCCATTCAGGAAAATCATCCCATCTTGTTTCCATTCCCTCATCCCATTCGACATCTAACTGCCAGTGAACGTGATCAAAAGTCAATTCTGCATTTTCAATCAAATAAACAACATCTCTGTAGATCTCAGAGGTTTCTGAGATTGTCATCCTAGCAATTAGATCTCCTGTAAAACCTCTTGAACGAATATCCTTGATGTTGATTGACAATTTATCATAGGTTCCCTTCCCTCTGTTAACATCAGTTGTTTCTTCGTCACCATCAATAGATACAAGAATTGTAGAAAATCGAGTTAAGTATTCGGTTGGAAGTTTGTTTAAGAGCAAACCATTTGTTTGTAGAGTGTAATGTTCTGCATCTATTTGATTCATAATTTCTAGTATTTTATTTATTTCTAGAAGGGGTTCTCCTCCGTAGAAACAGATAGTAGGTGATTTATCTTGAGAAAGAAAATCAACTAAATCTTGGGTTTTCCAAGCTGGTTGGATTGGTAGATCGGGATGAGGTTCATTCATACAATAACGACATCTGAGATTGCATTTTGTACTAGTAATAACAAACCAGTTCATGGGGAAATCTTAACTCCAAAAATAAAGAAAATCAACCTTTTAAAAAAATATAGTTTTGAAAGAGTATAATTTCCTCAAAATATTTTATTTGATCAATTTCTAATTCAAATGACTACTGAAGTAATTGTTGTAAGAAAAAAGAAAAAGAAATATTTTTCTATTCCACTTTTGCCCCGCAAGTTTCGCAGAATTTGTCATCGCCACTTATCGTTCCTCCACAATGTGAACAAAATGCTTTTGCTGGTTGAGCAGCTTGAGGAACATATGCTTGAGTAGGTTGAGTTTGCTGAGTCTGAGGTGGTTGATATGGTTGATAAGGTTGACCATATTGAGGCGCAGCAGGCAAAAGTCGAGGTTGAGCAGTTATTTGTTTGATATCATTTGATTTAACAACTAATACAACTGCTATAAGTGCTAACAAAGCAATGTCGACATAGGTACCAATATCTGAAACTAAATCATCAACTGGGGGAGAGGTTACCCAGAAGATTGTTAGAAAAACCAAATCTACCCATCCAAAGATAACATAAATTGGATTACCTATTTTTTTGCTGACTTTTGTGAATCCAACATGAGCCATAGTAAAAGCTATTCCTCGAAGGATTGATGCAGCAAAAATCATGATTACTCCAATATATGTATAGAACAATAGATACCAACCAAACCACATTCCTAAGAAGAGGATAAGATTTAGAATAAGAGAAATGATCAGAACTACCATAGCTCCATTAAGGCTGTTTTTAGCATTGTGATATGTTTCACCGGTTTTGTAGAGTAAATAAGCAAAAACTACAAATCCTAAATAGTAAAAAACCATCCAAGTCCAAACTAGTCCTGTACTAGGAACTAGTTCAGATATCAGGTCCAAAAGAGCGGATATTATAAGAACTCCAGCTGTAACCTTGAAGACAGTGGAGACAGATTCAGGTGCATTTGTTACATTTGACATAAGAAAATCCCAATTTATGATATCTCAAATCTAGTACACATTTAAAACTGTTTTGTAGAATAGTGTACTGAAAATATATTTAATGAAGTATGATATCTCTTTTTTTTCATTTATCCAAAAGGATTATTTTAAATAATCGTTGTAACAATAGAATCTTGAAAGAAAAATGAGTTCGATGTTTTGCCAATATTGTGGAGCTAAAAATGTTTCCTCTAATAGGTTTTGTGAAAATTGTGGTCAGCAAATTAGTACTCCTGATGGTCCTCCTCAGAATCAACCTTATCAGCCTGCGCAACCTCAATATGGTCAACCTTATCAACCATATCAGCCTCAACACCAAGGTCAACAGGGTTCAAGTATGTCAGGAAGTTATGATGCAGTACCAGGAACCCAATATCCTTATCCCCCCCAAAAACGAGGTGGAATGTCTCCAGCTGTCAAAGCACTACTAATTATCTTCTTCTTAGTATTACCTGCTATTTTCTTTGCAATATTCTTTGGAGTATTTTGGTGGATGTGGTAAAACACCACTTTATCTACGCTATAAGATTTATGTCGTATTTTTAATCATTTTCTGTTACTTACCTTTTCCAAACGATTTAAAAGAAAAAAATGCCTAATGTATACTTGTAGTTATTTGGGGTTAATATCTACGTATTATTAATAAATAAAAGGCAGACGGAGTGCAGTTATTTACATGGTGTGTTAGTGATTGCATTTAATTCAGTAAGTAGAGTGACAGAAGTGAAGATCCTTATCACAACAAAAAATGGGGAGTTACTGTATCAGTACGATTCCCTACCAGATAGTGTAGTTCATGATAATGCCTTAGTCACAGGACTCATTAGTGCTATTATCGCTCTATCTTCCGAAGTTGTCTGTTCTTTCCCTCGAGAAATAGAATATGAGGGTAAAATACTCTATTTTTATTACGAGAACGATCTTGTCGCTTCTATTTTAGCTGACATTGAATCCCCATTCAATGGCAACATCTTACCCCTTCTACTAGCTGAGTTTAAGAGTGTTCAAATCAAACACAAGTTCCATGCTTTTGAAGCTTTACGTTATGAAAATGAAATAGGTAAAAATATCAAATCTTGTTTAGCTGAATATCTATCTAACATTCAACGTAATATGATTACTATTTTCGAAAAAACTGATTTAACAGATTATGATTCATTAATTAAACTGAAGAACGTTGCAAAAGATGGCGCTTTAGAAGGAAACATAGATTTCCTCTCATTTGAAGTAATTGGAAGACTATTACCTGAAGGATTAGATAAAATCCTGTATGGTTTAGTTATAGGCATTCCTGTGGTTGTGGCAGGAAATAGGAATGTTGTTGAAACAATGGTACAGTCGCTACGTTTTCTGTCACCAACTAAACTGCTCAAAGTTAAGTTATGGTCACACAATTATGAAAAAGGCTTCGATATCATAGGTACAAACGACTTCAGAGGTTTGATCCCCTCCCACAGTCTGATTATCGCTAATCTAGATGATGGAATAGTTTACGGTGGTCTTTCCTCTCAATATTTCCAAGACATAGCTACTCAACTTCCAGGACTCACAGCTCTGGAAGCATATAGTCTAGTACGTTCAGAATTAGATTGGATATTTAGAGCATTAGAAGCTCTTTCAATTAGAGCTCATTCCAAGGATTCTTTACCTTTAGAAAAACAGATGATCTTACTCAAGCTTCTAGAGAAGTTACATGGTTGAACCTAAGTTCAACCTTTTTTTCCTTTATTTTGGAATCTAAATACTAACAGATTTGTTGACCAACCATCTACAAAAACTTATAATCATCTTAACATTCATAGAATTATCTCAATGAGTTCCTCTAAGAAAAAGTCTGAAAAATCATGGACAGATATGATTAAGTTTAGAAAACAATCCCTTGTAGGAAAGATTATCCTAATTAGCATTGTCCTTCTATTAGGAACTATTCTCATCTTTGTTACTTTGATTAGTTTTATGGGTAAGTGGAACGAATTAGGAAAATACTCTCTCTGGATTCTTTTTGGTTGGCTCTTCTTTATCATTTTAACTTATATTAGTGTCAAATTGATATCCTTAATAATGCATAAAGAGAAAATGGAAATACAAGAATTACAGAAAATCCAATCTATGGAATCCTTAGAAAAAAATAGCTGATCATTATGCTTAAACTAAAACCTCAACATCATCCTTTACTCGTCCCCACACTCAGTTTTTTACTTTTAGTATTGGTTATCATGATACTTGTTCTAGCAGCTTATACAAACAATATTTCTTTCTGGATTGCATCTGTTCTTTTTGATTTAGGCATTTCATTTATAGGTGCAAAAACAATTCTTAAATTACGAAAGCCAATACTGATTTCTAAGCCATTAGGTGACCAATTAAAGTATGGAGAAAGACTAGAGGGTGAAGAAGAACCAGAGGTAGTTAAAACTGAGTAATAAAGAAGCTAAAAGAGATGTCTTAATCCTTTCATCATATGCAACATTGGGAACCATAATTATTACTATATCTCTAACTTTCGCTTTTCTAGCAATTGAAAAAGCTTATGGAGATTGGCCTACTTTTGTTTGGGGAATAATAGCTTTTCTCTTTGCTTGTACATTTGCAGTGTTTTACATCATAGGTTCAAGAATACTTGACAAAAGAAGAGGAAATCAAAATAGTAGTCTTCCTTAATCTTAGGTTGCAGGATGAGAAAAATACCCCATTTTGAGTTTAGAAGCGGTATTCAAGCAGTCTGACACATCTTTAAATAATTATAGCTCAAATGTTGTATAATGGTTGCTCCCGACAATATTCGAAACAACAGAGTTTTTGAGAAGTCTATCCCTTTAATTCATAAGTGCTTAAGGGATAGGGTAAGCATAACTCTTTTACTTTCTACACTGAAACTCATAGAGAGAGGATATATTAAGGGAGAAAAAGATTTGGATTCTTTTATGGAAAAAAGAAAAGAACTCAACCCCAAATATATTGAGGATGCTGAGAAGGTAAAGGAATTAATCCTTGAATCTTACTTCTGAAATTTTTTCATTCTGTCTATTAACACTTTAGCTGCGAATGCTGCTTCTTTTGGAGACATAAAAATTGGTGCATTTTCTTCTGCTGCAATTTTCTTTACTGGTTCCATTAACTTCCCACTCATGAAAATTGGTAAGATAGGTTTCTTTCTACCTGTGTCGTTCCAAGCACGAATTACACCTTTAAAGTGTTCATCAGGTTGCATCTCTAAGAATGTGGGAATTACTACACATGGGATAACGATGTCAATATTAGGATCTTCAAACATAGCTTTAGCTACTTGATAGAATTCTTCCCCTCTCGCTCCAGCTATCATATCTAAAGGATTAACTTTCTTTACAAGAGGTATAACAAAGGGATTAATTTTTTCTTTGAATTCAGCACTAAATTCAGCTAATTCCAAACCGAATTCATCTAAGTTGTCACTGAAGAGAACGGCACTTCCACCACTATTAGTAAACAACCCTACACGATTACCAGCTGGAAGAGGGGAATTGGAAAACGCTTTGATAGCCGTTACGTAATCATTCATACTTTCGCAGAGAGTAGCTCCAGCTTGCTTTACAGCTGCTTTAAGAGAACTATAGTCTGTAGCTATCGATCCTGTGTGACTAGATGCAGCTTTAGCTCCTGCAGAAGTTCTTCCTCCTTTCAGAATAATTGTTGGTTTGACTTGAGTTATTTCCTTAAGAGTCTCATAAAATTTCCTTCCATCCACAACATTTTCCAAATAGATACAAACAACTTGAGTTGCTTTATCATCTTTGAAGTATTGGATTAAATCTGTCAAATTGATGTCAGTCATGTTCCCGAGATTAGCAAATTTTGAGAAACCCATTCCTTGCCATTCCATCTCGTAAAGACAAGCTGCACCAAAACTTCCTGATTGAGTGGCCATACTAACATTGCCTTGGGGGGGTGTTATTACAAAGGAAGCATTCATGCCGATGTCGACATTCATAATCCCAACACAATTTGGCCCGATAATCCTAACACCTGCTGTAGTTGCTTTCCTCACCATTTCTTCTTGAATCTTTTTTCCCTCCTCATTGATTTCTCCAAAACCAGCTGATACAATAACGATTCTTTTGACTTTCTTCTCAATGCATTGATCAACGACTATAGGAACAGCTTTTGAAGGAACAAGAATTATGGCTAAATCGATTTCTTTTGGAACATCTAGAACTGAAGAATAGCTCTGTAAACCTAATATCTCATCTGATTTAGGATTGATAGGGAATAATTCACTCTTCAAACCTTCATTTTTAACAAGATTAACAGTAACAGCGTTGCCAAATTTCTTTGGATCAGCTGTAGCTCCAACAATTGCAATGGTTTCAGGATAAAAAAAGTGTTGTACCATCGTTTTCAAGAAGAGAGTTATTTAGTCAATTTTTAATTTTTCCCTTTGACTTCAATAAAACCTTTTCTCATTACGTACTCAGAAGGATCGATTTTGAGAATCTGCGTAACAATACTTTCTAGAATGCCAAAATCGGACATGTCTTGAACTTTCTCACTGATTAGGTCCAATAATCTCCTAGCTTCCTCTTGACTATCCGTATCATGGATGATTAAAGAATAAATATACTCGTTCTCTGTTTTAATGATATATTTGTAATCACCAGATTGCAGATATTGTAGAACTCCTGTTTTGCCAAAAATACGCTGACTGAAACTCTCAATTGCAGACAAAAAACCAGCTAATAATGACGGGTCTTCTTCTAAACCCATTTTATCGATTTCCAAAATGGGAAAACCTTCTATGTCTGCTAGCATGAACATATGAGGATCAATACTCCTTTTAGCGACAACTTTGGCTGCATTATTTACAAGCCATTGAAGAGCATTATCTACATTATCTCCAGTTTTCATGGAGGTTTTGAAAAACTGGTAGGAAGCATTTTCTTTTTCAGCCAGTTTGAAGAGTTCAAGATGATTGATGATTGTTTCGAGATCAACACTTTCTTCTAAATCTGACTTATTACATAGAAAAAGAATAGTAAATTCATCAGCAGATTCTTTGAGATTGATGCTTTTCCAGAACTCTTCTTTTGCCAGATCAAATTGGTCAGGGTCAGCTGAATCGATGATGAAAATCACTCCATAGGCCAATTTTGTATACGTTTCCCAAATTGTCTGTCTGTAGCTAATATGCCCCCCCAGATCAAAAAGATCGAATCGAGCATCTCCTACCTCTACTGTCTCAAATTGCATTCCAAGAGTTGGTTTAGTTTCTAAAAACTCTCCAGTTTTTATACGTCTGACTAAAGAAGTTTTACCTGCTTGAGGTAAGCCTATTACAACTAAAGGAATACCTCTCTTATCAAACGATAATATCTTTGAACTTCTAGTCTGCATCTACAATCTCCCAACTACCTTATACTTCCATGAGTTTTCACAGATATGTGAAATTCTCAAAGGCTTTTTTAATACTTTCTATAGTATTTTTTAAATAGACAAAGTGAAGAAAGAAGATAATGATTGTAATTTTATTTAAATGAACGATGTTTAGTTGAGATGATTATTGATGGGTATCAGAAAAAATACACCTTATCTAGAACTATTCTAAAAAGGTTAATTTTAAATTCTAAATCATTTTTGTCGGTTTCTGCATGATTTGAGGAAAGAGATATATATACAGTTTCAATATAGTAAGTTGTACTCACAGAACGGGTGTGTATTTATATGAACAGACGAAAATTAATGAAAACAACATTCATTATTCTACTTTTGACATTTTCAATGATTGTGGGATCTAATCAAGCTGCACAAGCTCTAAATTACAATCAAGATCCCTCTAATCAAGAAGTGCAACAAGTAGTGACTGAACCGGCACAAAATGAAGTGGGATTGAAAGACTCGGAAGATACAATCGAAATATGGATTGTTCAAGATTTTGTGATAACGGTGTATGACTTAGCCGTGATAGAGTGTCATGTGCTGAGTCTTTATGGCATTGAAATTGACGTAGTTATAGAACTATGGATTCAATATGATAATGGTAGTGTTTTTCTTATCTATGAGGAAATGAGAGTACTCTATCCTTACCTAGAATATGTGTTTACTGTTACTCATGTTTTCACGTTAGTAGGTTTCCATTTAGCTAATCTCAAAGTAATGGATTTAACACATGGACAAGAAGTTACAACAGAGTGCCAATGGGAAGTTATTGATGGGTATTTAGAAATATATATTTATCAAGACTACGAAGCTCAAGTTGGAATAGAAATTAAAATAGAGATATACATCTACAATGGGTATGCCATTGCTAAAGAATTGTATATTGAAGTATTAATTGATGATGGTACAGGTCCAGTAAAAATATATGAAGAAACCACGTGGGTAAATGCTTATGATGTACTGATAATTGTAGTCTATTGGATCTTTGTAGTAGCAGGACCCCATGATGTGATTGTAATAGTTACGGATATTGTAGAAGACATAGAATGGTATGCTTATTGCTACTGGGAAGTCTATGATGGTTTCATTGATATTATAATTGAGCAAAACTATGAAGCTTGGCTATTTGTTGAAGAAAGAATACAGATTTGGGTTTACAATTACTATGCTTTCGATATTGAGGCTGACGTCTCTGTTTGGATTACGAACGGAACACATACTTTCGATATATATTTCAACGTTATTGTTACAATAAATGCTGGGACGTATTTTTTTGACGACATCTTTTATACATTCATCTATGAAGGATTCTGGGAACTCTATGTTGAAGTGTTTGTTTATGAAACAGGTTTTACATGGAGAGAATATTGCCTAGAAGGATGGATTATCTATGGTGGTTTCATAGATGTCTGGATTTACCAACAATACGAAGTTTTCGTTTCTGAAGAGGCAATTATGTATTGCTGGGTTATGAGTAACTATGCAGTTGATCGAGATATAGCTATTGAAGTGTGGATAACTAATGCAACCCATAGCATCCTGATATATGGTGAGACTACGGATATCGCTCCCGGAGAGGTTTATAACTTTACGGTATTTTGGGTGT